>JABWBL010000074.1 GCA_013360535.1 Planctomycetaceae bacterium | reverse complement strand
GTCGTCGCGGGCTGCGAGTCGGCCGCGACGAGTCCGCGCCAGCGCCGACCGCGAGCGAACGCGAGCGAAGCGCCCGCGAAGACGGGCAGTTCGACGACGTCGAGCTCGTCCGGCAGCGCGACGGAGGCTCCGAAGTCCTCCGCTTCGAGCACTCCGGTCGCACGCAACGAAGCGCCGCGCGCCAAGGGCTCCGGCAAGACGTGCGTCGATTGCCACGGCGACTTCATGAAGACGCTCGAAGGGCGTTCGGCGCACTTCGACAACTTCGCGGAGAGCTGCGAGTCGTGCCACGATCGCCACGGGCTCGTCGGCGTGCTCAAGCTCAAGCAGAGCGAGCCGCAGCTGTGCCTGTCGTGCCACAAGGATGCGGAGTCGTTCACCAAGGGCGATCACGTGCACGCCGGCGCGGGCAAGCTCGCCTGCAGCGAGTGCCACGATCCGCACGCGGGCAAGGCCGAGCACCTGCTCGTCGCCAAGGGCCCGGAGCTGTGCACGAAGTGCCACGAACGCTCGAACTACGAGGGCAAGCTCGTGCACGCGCCGGTCGCCGAGGGCTGCACGGCCTGCCACGACGCCCACAACAACGCGACCGACGGCGGCCTGCGCGCGCCGATGGCGGAGTTGTGCTCGAAGTGCCACGACCCGCGCAAGACGGAGTTCGTCGCGGCGCACGGTGACCACGATGTCGCGGCGAGCGACTGCGGCTCGTGCCACGCGGCGCACAAGAGCGAGGCCAAGGGGCTCGTGCGCGCCAACGTGCACGCGCCGTTCGCCGAGGGCGACTGTTCGGCCTGCCACGTCGATCCGGGCGACGGGAACTCCCCCGCCGGTGGTCCGGCGCTGATGGTGCCGGCGGAGAAGCTCTGCCGCGTCTGCCACTCCGACAAGTGCGACGAGTTCTCGACGCGCACGGGGCCGCACGCGCCGGTCAAGGACGGCAAGTGCAGCGCCTGCCACCAGCCGCACGCGGCGGATCACGCCAAGCTGCTGCGGGAGGAACCGTCGGCTTCCTGCAAGGCCTGCCACGACATCGACACGGCGCTGAAGGGTCGCTCGCAGAAGGCGCACACCGCGCACCTGCCGGTGCTCGACGGCAAGTGCCTCGATTGCCACGACGTCCACGGTGGCGAGGACGAGCGCATGCTGAAGGCGCCCGAGGGCGAGCTGTGCCTGACGTGCCACACGGGCATGGAGCAGGCGCTCGACCAGCCGGTCGTGCACGCGCCGCTGGAGATGTGCTCGACCTGCCACGCGGGCCACGGCTCGGAAACGCCGGGTCTCTTGCGCGCGACGGCGATCGAGACCTGCCTCAAGTGCCACCAGGATTTCCGCGAGCGCATGAAGAACGACAAGCTGCACCAGCCTGTCGCGCTCGGGCGCTGCATCGAGTGCCACGACCCGCACGCCTCGACGCAGAAGGCGTTGCTGCACGCGGAATCGTCGGCGCTGTGCCTGTCGTGCCACAAGGATGCGGCGACGCCGAAGGTCGGAGGCAGCTCGCACCCGCCGGTGGCGAAGGGCGAGTGCCTGACCTGCCACGACGCGCACTCGTCGCGGCACGACGGGCTCGTGAAGCAGGAAGCCGGAGAGCTCTGCGCGAGCTGCCACGGCATGACGAAGCAGGCCATCGACGGTGCCGCGCACCGCCACGCTCCGGCGGCGGCGGGCGCCTGCCTCGCCTGCCACTCGCCGCACGTCTCCGCGCATCCGAAGCTGCTCAACCAGCCGGCGAAGGAGACTTGCCGCGCCTGCCATGCGGATGTGTTCGCCGAGACGCTCGCTCCCGGTCACACGGCGCACGCGCCGGTGCGCGAGGGCGACTGCACGGCCTGCCACGAGGCGCACGCGTCGGCCAATCCCGGCCTCGCGAAGCTTCCGACGCCGCAGCTCTGCGCGAGCTGCCACGACGCCAACAAGCCGGAATTTGCGGCGAAGCACCTCGGGCAGCTCACCGCCACCTCCGACTGCACGGACTGCCACGCGCCCCACGCCTCCGAAGGCAAGGGCCTGTTCTGGCCGACCCGTCACCCCCCGTTCTCCGAGCGCAAGTGCGAGGAATGCCATGGTGCGAACAAGTAGTTTCGGGTGGGTCGTCGTCGCGCTCTTCGCGCTCGCGCCGGCGGCGCGTGCGGAGGGCGGGGCCGTCGCGGAACTCGTGGCCTTCGCTCAGGAGCACGGCGTCGGTGGCACGACCAAGGCCGACTGCCTGCGCTGCCACGAGACGCTGCGGCCCGTGATCCAGCGGGCCGTGCCGCACAAGCCCGTGCTCGACGGCGAGTGCGCGAGCTGCCATTCGCCGCACGCGGCGCGCTTCGACAAGCTCCTCAACAAGCGCGAGCGCGCGTTGTGCGGCACGTGCCACGAGGAGCGGATCGGAGAGTTCCTGAAGGGCAACGTGCACACGCCGATCAAGCAGGGGCAGTGCGCGGTTTGCCACGAGGTGCACGGCTCCGCCAACGCGGCGCTGCTCGTCAAGGAAGGCAACGAGCTCTGCATGGGCTGCCACGCGGAGAAGCAGGCGCAGGCCACGCTGCCGACGCAGCACGATCCGTTCACCAACGGCGCGTGCCTCGACTGCCACGCAGCGCACAACTCGCCCTTCCCCGACCAGCTCAACGCACCCGCGAACAAGCTGTGCGTGGTGTGCCACCAGCCCGAGGATGCGGAGCTCGTCTCCGCGCACAGCGACATCCCGGTCAAGGGCACGCAGTGCACGTCCTGCCACGAGCCGCACGCCACCGCGTCGAAGGGCCTGTTGCGCGCCAACGCGCACGCGCCGTTCGCGGAAGGCAGTTGCGAGATGTGCCATGCGACCGAGAGCGAGACGCCGCAGGTCGTGCGCGCGACGGGAGCGCGGCTGTGCGCGACGTGCCATCAGGACTATCCGCGCAAGGACCACCCGCTCATCCACAAGCCGGTGGCCGACGGGCAGTGCAACGCCTGCCACGCTCCGCACGCGACCGACCGCAAGGGCCTGTTGATGCAGGACACGGCGCCGCTGTGCACGAGCTGCCACGGCGAGATCCTCGAGCGCGCCGCCAAGTCGAAGTCGGCGCACCCGACCAAGGAGGAGCACCGGGCTTGCCTGGGATGCCACTCGCCGCACTCGTCGACGGAAGCCGCGCTGCTTTCGGCCGGCGAGATCCGCACGTGCATCCAGTGCCACGAGACCGCCAAGCACGGCCACCCGCTCGGCGACGACCGGCTCGACCCGCGCACGGGCAAGGCGATCACCTGCGTGACCTGCCACGACCCGCACGGCACCGAGTTCGCGTACCAGCTGCGCGGCGACCAGTCGCGTGGCCTGTGCGTCGAGTGCCACGACACCGACCACGACACGAAGAAGAGCAAGGGCACCGGAAAGGGCGGCGGTCGTGGCGGCTAGCCCGGCGGTGCTGCTCGCGCTGGCGCTGCTCGCCCCGCAGGCGACGGTGCCACGTCCGGGGAGCGCGAAGCCCGCGCCGTTCTACCCCTACGTGGTCGAGCCGCACGACGCGCTCTGGGGACACCTGAGCGACGGCTACTTCCGCGAGCCGATGTCGGTGTTCTGGGAGCCGGTCGCGCGCGAGCTGTACGTGTCGGACTCGAAGAACGGGCGCGTCGGCATCTTCGACGAGAACGGCACTCCGCTCTACACGTTCGCGGGCTCGAACCTGCTGCTCGAGCCGCGCTCGCTCGAGGTCGATGCGGAAGGCACGATCTTCGCGCTCGATTCCGCGGCGGCCGAGCTGCGGCGCTTCAGCTACCGCGGCGAGTACGAGACGACGCTCTCGTTCGAACGGCCCGGCCCCGAGGGCAAGCCCGTCCACGTGCCGGTGTCGGCCTTCGCGCGGGCCGCGGACGGACGCTGGTACGTGATCGATCGCGACGCGGGCAAGGTGCTCGCCTTCGACGCCGAGCGCCGCTTCGAGCTCGAGCTGCCGCCGCCGCCGAAGCTCGAGCGTTTCCCGACGCCCTCCGACGTCGCCGTGTCCCCGACAGGACTCGTCGCGGTCTGCGACCAGCGCACGGATCCCGCGGTGCACGTCTACGACGCCAAGGGCAACCTCGTCGCGGCCTTCGGCGGACGCGACGTCGCGCTCGGCGATTTCACCGCACCGGTGGCGCTCACGTTCGACGACGAAGGCTTCCTGTACGTCGTCGACATGCTCCGGCACGACATCAAGATCTACACCGGATCCGGCAAGTTCCTGCAGCACTTCGGGGGCTGGTTCTCGCCCGAGACGCGCGGGCGTGCCGCGGGCGAGATGCTCTATCCCGTCGACGTCTGCGTCGTTCCAGGCGGTGGACCGATCTACGTCGCCGAGCGCTTCGGCCAGCGCGTGCAGGTGTTCGAGCGCACGGTCCGCACGGAGGCGCCAGCCCAGCGCTGAATTCCATGAAGCTCCCGCACGCCTTCGCCGTCGGATTCGCGCTCGCTCTCGCTGTCGTCGTCGCCGCCTGCGGTGGAAGCGAGCGCCGCAAGCCCGCCGTGGTCGAGGCCACGAGCTCGCGCGTCGACGTGTTCCTGCGCTGCAGCGATCCGGGCGCGCGCGACGTCGCGCTCTCGATCCGATCCGTCGCGCTGCGCAATGCTGCGGGCGAGCAACGGACGCTCGCGGTCGAGCCCGGAGAGCTGCGCGCCGCAGAGCTCGCGCGGCGTACGCGCATCGCGGGCTCGATCGTCGCACCCGACGAGTACCGCACGCTCGTCATCCAGCTCGACTCGGCGTGGCTGGGCAGCGCGGGGCAACACGTCCCGCTCGAGATCGACGCCGGCGCGCTCGATCCGGGGCTCGAGATTCCGCTCAACCTCGCGCTCGGCCGTCGCGACGCCGCGTCGTTGTTCCTCGAGTGGCGCGTGTCGGACTCGTTCCCCGGCGGCGCGAGCTTCCAGCCCGCGCTGGCGCTGGCGACCGAAGCTCCCCAGACCGCGCTCGGGCTCCTGTACGTCACGGACGCGGGCTCCAGTTCCGTGCTCGCGCTCGAACGCGCGACTGGACAGGTCGTCGGAACCTACAAGGCTGGCGCCGCACCGGCGGCGCTCGTCATGACGCGCGATCGCCGGCGCCTGTGGATCGCGAACGAAGGCGACGGATCGCTGTCGGAAGTCGACGTGCGGCAAGGAAGCTCGCAGTCGGTCGTGCCGATCTCGTTCCAGGCCGCCACGTGCGACATCGCCTCCGCCGACCGCGACCGCTGGCTCGTCGCCGCGAACCGCGAGCTCGACACCGTGACGCTCCTGAGCTCGAGCGGCGCGTCGGTCACGCACATCAACGTCGGCCGCAATCCGGTGCGCGTCGCGTCGGCGCCGGACCTGCAGCGCGTTTTCGTCGCCAATCAGGGCTCCGATTCGCTGAGCGTGATCGATCTGGCGTCGCGCGCGGTCTCGGCGACGGTGGCGGTCGAGTCGCGGCCCGTCGACGTCGAGGTCGATCCCGACGGCGAGCTCGCGTTCGTCGCCCACGCCAACTCGCCGAACCTGCTCGTGCTCGACGCGCAGACGCTCGCGACCACGGTCTCGATCTTCGTGGGCTCGACGGCGACCGACGTGCTCGCGGATCGTTCGGTCCCGCGCGTCTACATCGCCCGTGCGCGCCCGGCCGAGCTCGTCGTCGTCGACCTGCGCATGAACGCCGTGATCCGCCGCATCCCGCTCTCCGGCGTGGTGTCGCAGATGGCGCAGTCGCGCACGGGGTCGCGCGTGTACGCCGCCGCGCCGGACTCGGGTGCGGTGCTCGTGATCGACGTCGTGCTCGGCAAGGAGGAGGCGGTGCTCGGCTGCGGCCAGCGCCCCACCGACGTGATCGTCGCGGATTGAGGCCCTCTTGAAGCACAGCTCCCCCAGGACCACGCACGCAGGCCGCCGCTTCTCGCGCGCGGGGAGCGCCGCATCCGCAGCGACGGACGGCGCACCAGGCCGTCGCGCGATGCACGTGCGCGGCCTGCGGCTGGTCCCGTGGTTCGTCGCGGGCGCCGCGCTCTCGAGCTGCGTGTCGGGTCCCGTGCGGACGGTGCGCAGCAACATCGAGCAGGTCGAGAGCGGGCCGATCAAGTCGTTCAACCAGTCGAACCTGATCGACCTCGCGGCGCAGGACCACATCGGTCCGGACCTCGAGTACCGCTTCGCGGACACGGCGACGTTCCAGACGCAGCGCATCGACTCGGGCCCGGGCACCAACCACGACGAGGTCTCGCTGCACAGGCCCGCGCTCGAGCTCGCGCTCACGCAAGGTCCGCTCCTGTGGTCGCAGACCTACCGCATGCAGCAGGACCGCACGCTGGTCGATGCGGGCATCGACAACGAGCTCGTGCGCAAGGACATCCTGCAGCGGCTCGACTGGACGCCCGAGGGGTTGCCGCAGGTCTCCGCGTGGTTCAACGTCCGCACGCTGGAGGACGAGTTCTTCGTCGACCAGCGCGTGCTCGAGTCGCGCCTGGCGATCTCGCAGCAGGTCGGTGCCTTCGGCTACTCGTACAACCTGCGCGACGAACGGGTCGAGGACCTCGTGCGGAATGCGGACAGCACGAGGCTCGAGCACATCCTGCGCGGCACGTACGACGAGCGGCACCTCGACGAGCGCCTGTCGACGACGTTGAGCGTGTTCCTGACCGAGCGCGACTTCTCGCTCGAGGTTCCGCTCGGCACCGCGCCCTCGGTGCAGGTGTTCGCGACGCAGGGTCTCGCGGACATCGACCTGACGCCGCAGGTGTCGACGCTGCCCTCCAACGCCGCGCTGGTCGATGGCAATCCCAACGCCTCGGCGGGCATCGACATCGGCGGTATCGCGGGCGGTGGCCAGCTGTTCTGGAACATGGGGATCGAGCTGCCGCCGGGCGGTGCGGTCGACGTGCTCGAGCTGCAGACGCTCGCCGCCGTGCCGCAGAACCTCGCCAGCCAGTTCGCGTTCTCGGTGTGGGCTTCCGACGACAACACGTTCTGGACGCTCGTGCAGGGCTCGGCGGCGTTCGTGTACGACCCGGCGCTGCTGCACTTCCGCATCTCGATCCCGCGCGTTTCCAACCGCTACGTCAAGCTCGTCAACACGGCCTCTCCGGCCGCGGCGCCGCAGGTGCTCGTCACCGAACTCGAGGCCTTCCAGCTCGGCGCAGGCGCAACCTCGGCCACGACGCGCACCGACGACTCGCTCGAGAGCGCGACCGGCAACTTCTCCTACCGCGTGTCCGACACGGTGCGCGTCGGCTACGACGCCTTCGTGCAGTCGGCCGACACGCGCACAACGGCCTGTGGGCCGCGTGGACGCCGAGCGCGAAGTTCGAGGGCAACCTGCGCCTCGCCGAGCAGCGCATCGAGGACGACATCCAGCGTGACGAACGCACGCAGAGCGTGCTGAGCGTGCTCACGTGGCGCCCGCTGCGCACGCTCGACGTCGACCTCAGCTACAACGCCTCGGACCGCGACATCAACGGCCTCGACAACAACCACATCGAGGCGACGCAGCTGCTCGCGACGGCGCAGCTCCTGCGCACGCTGCGTTCCGAGCTCCTGTTCGAGCGCAACGTCACCGAGGACCAGGCCAACTTGCGCCGCATCGGGCGCTGGATCGCGTCGCTGGGGCTGATCGCGCAGCTCACGTCGCAGGTCGAGCTCACCCTGCGCGCGCGCAACGATGACGCCGACACGAGCGGCGCCGGCGCGTCGCAGATTCCCGATCCCAGTGAGCAGCGCTACGGCTGCGCAGTGCTCTACCGTCCGACGGAACGGCTGATCGTCGAGATCGAGCTCAACTGGCTCGACAACTTCGCCGGCGCAGGCCTCGACCAGCGCTTCAACATCGACTGGATCCCGTTCGAGGGCGGCTCGATCGACCTGCAGTTCGACTACGACCGCACGCAGAACCGCTCGATCAACGACGCGACCACCGACCGCTGGCGCGCGGCCGCGCGCTGGACGCTCGACCCGCGCACGTTCCTCGAGCTGCAGTACTTCGCCAACCTGCCCGACAACGCGCCGCGCACCGAGGTGCTGCAGCTCGCGTTCAATTTCTCGTCCTGAGCGCTCGCAGGCTCAGGGCAAGAAGCCGTTGGACGTGGCGTGGCACTGGCCGCAGAGCGCCTCGACGCTGCGCCCGCCGGTGTCGCCGTCCTCGGTCGGTTGCCCGTTGCCGGAGCGGTAGATCAGCCCGAACGGATTGCCGTTGCCGTGGGCCTTGTGGCAGCTGATGCAGGTCGGGCTGGCGTCGCTCGCGGGTGAGGACCAGGTTCCAGAGGAGCTCTGGACCTTCACGCGGTTCGACTTCGCCGCGAACGTCGCGAGGCTCGAACGCTCGCCACCGAGCGCTCCGATGTCGACGCCCGAGCTGGGATGGCGGATGAACTCGCTGAAGCCGCCGCCGGTGCGGCGACCGCCGACGTTCGAATCGCCGGGAACGCCGTGGAACAGGTCGTGGCAGCCGGCGCAGAAGCGCGCGATCGCGGAGTCCGAGCGGTCGGGCTCGTTGAAGTCGACCTCGGCCTCGTCGTACTCGAGCGAGCGCCGCACGAACACGTCCCGCGTCGGATCGTTCGTGCCGACGCTCTCGTGGTTGTAGGTGACGGCCCCGCGTCCGAGCGGGTTGTGGCCGGCATCGCTGCGCAGGTTGCGATAGGTGCGTCCGCCCCCATCGCGACTTCCGTGAGGCGAGTGGCAGTTGACGCAGGTGAGCCCGACACCGGCGCCGTTCTCGAGCTCCGCACTCCACGCCGGGTTCGAGCCGGGTGCGACGGCCGTGGAACCGAGCGTGTGGCCTGAGGCCTCGTTGCCGTGCCCGACGCGATTGAGGTAGCCCGCTTGCCGGATCGAGCCTTGGCCGCTGCCCTGGTTGGGCCCGACCACGTCCGCCGCGCGGCGCGAGCCGTCATGGCACGCGAGGCACAGTTCGTTGATGTCGCGCTTGAGCAGCGGGCCCGGGTCGCGCAGCTCGGTCTGGGAGCGCGCGACCTCGCCGCGGAAGTGCATGCGATGGCATTCGGCGCAGTTGAGCGTGCCGAGGTCGTGGTAGTCGCCCGCGTGGGCCGCCGCTCCCAGGCACAGGACGGCGAACAGCGCGGACAGGTATGTGCGGGGCGTGGGCTGGAGCAAGGGGCACCTCGGGGGCGAGGTGCGTTGGGATCGTCCGCGTCGATCCGGGCCCTTGAAGGAAATCGCAAATCGGGCGGGCGCGCCCGGTGGGGAAAAGCACGCATCCCGGCCCTCCCTGCGGAGGACCGGGATGCTTCGCGAGCGCGGGCCTGCTCTGCAGCCCGAGCTTCAGGTCAGGAGATCACGGGTTGTTGAAGAACCAGCGGCCCTGCACGTGGCACTGGCCACACAGGTCCTCGAGCTGGTTGCCGACCGTGTCGCCGTCTTCCGTCAGCGTGCCGGTGCCGTGGCGGTAGATCAGGCCGAAGGCGTTGCCGTTGCCGTGGCCCTTGTGGCAGCTGATGCAGGTCGGGGTGACGTCGGAGGGGTGCGTCGCGCCCCACACGCCCGTCGGGCTCATGACCTTGACCTTGTTGGTGTGCTGGTTGAAGAGCGACAGGCTCGAGTGGCCGCCGCCGAGCGCGCCGATGTTCACGCCGGCCGACGGGTGACGGACGAACTCCTCGAAGCCCGCGCCGAACGCGACGCCGCCCACCTGCGTGGAGCCGACCACGCCGTGGAAGTCGCCGTGGCAGCCCGCGCACCACTTGGCGACCGCCGAGTTCGCGCTGTCGGGCTCGTTCCAGTCCATGTCGCCTTCGTCGTACTCGGCGTTGGCGCGCTCGAACACGTCGCGGGTCGGGTCGTTCGTGCCGTGCGAGGTGTAGTTGTAGGTGATCGCAGTCGTGTTCGAGGCGGCCTGGCCGACCGTCACGCGCAGGTTGCGGTACAGGCTGTAGCCGGCCTGGCCCGAGGTCGAGCCGCTGACGCTGCCGCCGTGCTGGTGGTGGCAGTCGACGCAGTTGAGGCCGTTGGCGTTGGCCCAGCCGGCTCCCGTGGAGCCCGGTGCCGTCGCGGTCGATCCCAGCGTGTGGCCGGAGGCCATGTTGGCGTCCCCGAGCTTGTTCAGGTAACCCGCCAGACGCACGTCGGTCGGGCCGTTGCCGGTGTTCGCCGAGCCGTAGACGTCCGGGGCGAAGCCGCTGTTGTCGTGGCAGGCGAGGCACAGGTCGTTCACTTCACCGCGCAGCAGGAAGTGGTGCGGCGTCGTGCCGATCGGAGTGAAGACGAAGCCGGAGCCCGACGGGCTGTAGCCGTGCGACTGGCTGAAGTGCATCACGTGGCACTGGGAGCACAGCAGCGTCCCGTCCTTGTGATAGTCACCGGCGATCGCGGAGCCCGACAGCAGGAGTGAGGTCACTGCGGCGAGAACCAGCGGGATGCGTTTCATGGGATTTCGAACCTCGAGGAAGGTGTTGCAAGTTGGCCCAGGCCTGCGGATGACCGGCGCGCCGTTTGGCCGTGCCGGCCCGCCCTCGGGGCCTGCGCTTGGGGGAGTCGGAGCTCTCCGGCGAGGTTGGGCGGGCGCATCTGGGGCGAAATCACTACATGCACAAATCGGACCATGAACCCCACGCGGCGGCGCATACGCCGTGCGAGGTACGCAAGGGCAGAACAGTTGCGGCTTCCTAGGAAAACACCGTGAGATTCCGCGCGCCCGTGCGCGCAAAAAGCCGCTCTCCGCGCCGACGTCCGCAACCTGACTCGGCCCGGCTGCGCACCACTGCGCAGCTTCCGCCGCCACCCGTCGCACCGATCGTCCCTGACACGGGAACGACGCGTCCGCGTGACTCGCCGCTACGCAGCTCGAAGCGGGATGTTGGCGCGCGCTCGCGGCCCGTCGCGAGTTTCCTTCAGCGCGAGACGGTGACGCCCTGCCGCGCGCTCGCCATCTCGACGATGCGCGGCACGAAGGCCTGCTCCCCCATCACCTCGTGCAGCACGTGCGGCGGCGCGATGCGGTAGAGCAGCCGCGCCTCGAGCGTGAGCTCGCCCTCGAGTTCCTTGGGCAACGTCGTGCGCAGCGTCTCGCGCTCCGTGCCCTTCGGCGCGATCAGGCGCTTGCGGCCAAAGCTCACGCCGAGCCACGGACGGAACGTCGGCTTGCCTTGCGCATCGAGCAGCTCCGAGCCGAAACGCAGCGCCGCCTTCGCGAGCTCGCCCTGCGCGTCGAGCGCACCGTCCTCGTAGAGCAGCTTGCCCGCGGCGTCGAGCACGCGCACGTGCACCCACATCTCGCGCAGCTCCGTCAGGCTCGTCGGAAGCGAATGTCCGGCGCCGACGTTGGTCACGGCGACCTCGAACGCGAGCTCGCCACCCGCTTTCGCCGCCTGCACGGCGAGCGTGAGCTCGGCCGCGCTCTTCAGGCGCGCCTCGGCCTCCGCCGCGTGGGGCTCGCTGCCCGAGAGCCGCGCCGTCTCCACGTTGCCGCCGACGAACCAGTGCGGATGGATCTCGCGCTCCTGCGCGCTCATGCCCGAAGTCGTGCCGAGCACCTTCACGGGCTTGAGCGTGCGCGCGACCTCGATCGCGTCGGCGACGCTGCGCATGTGGCAATCCTGGCACTGGATGCCGTGCTCCGCGTACACGCTCCTCTTCCACTCGTCGTACGTGTGTTCGATGCGCAGGCCGTTGGTCGGATGGATCACCGTGTGGCAGGTCGCGCAGAACTCGGATTTCGCGAGGAATCCGGCCTCGCGGCCCTCGTGGCCCGGATTGGCCTGGATCGCCGCGCGCAGCGTCGCCTTCACCTTGCCCGGCGCGAGCGCGAAGTTCGCGTTGCCCGGTTCGCCCCAGGGACTGGGCGAGAGCGAATCGACCTGATGGCAGATGTCGCACTGCACGCCCGCCTTGACGTTGTCGGGGAGCTCCGCTTCCGCCGTGCCCGGCACGAGGCCCGACACGACGCTCGCCGGCGCGTGGCAGCCCGAGCAGTAGGCGTAGACCTCCTCGCCCGCCTCCTTGCGCGCGAGCTCCGCGAAGGCGCGGTAGACCGGATCGTGGTGCGAGACCGAGTGCAGCGAGCCGTCGAACTCCTCGACCTGGCGCTCGTGGCACAGGGCGCAGTCCTCGCTCGTCGCGAAGCCTTCGTGCGCGACAGGCTTGCCGTCCGTGGTCGTGACGAGCGAGAGCCCGAAGGGACCGCGCGGCGGAGGCGTCGACGCGAGCTGCGCCGGCTCCGACTGCAGGAGGGACAACACGATCGCGACCCCGGCGGCAAACGCGGCAAGCTCGAACTTCATTTGCGGCAAGCTACCAAGTGCGCGGAGCCGGTCACCCGTTCGGGGCGACCGGCTCCGCACTGGAAGGCTCGCGACCCGTCTACGGACAGACGGTGAACTGCACCGCGTTCGTCAGGCCCGTCGTGCTCGGGCTGCCGGGGTCACGCGACCAGATCTGCGCGTACACCTGAGCACCCGGCACGAGCAGCGGATCGAGCTGCGAGGCGATCACCGCGTTCATGTCGAAGGCGTAGGAGCCGCTGCAGTCGTTGCCCGAGCTGGCGCCGCCCGAGTTCTGCGCGGCGGTGCGCAAGGTCGGCGGAGCGACGCACTTGGTGCCACCCTGGAACGGCGTCGCCGACGGCGAGTAGCCGTAGAACAGCAGGCCGTTCTTCTGGTTGAGCACGTTGTTCGCCTGCACGAAGAACGGCGAGTTGCCGAACCACTTGGCCGTGCCGGTGGTCGAGATCGAAGGCACGCAGCCGAGGCTGTTGGTCTTCGCGGTGCAGTACACGGTCGGCGCCGGGCAGGTCCACGAGCCCCGCAGCGTGCCGACGATCGAGAGCGAGCCCGAGACGCCGCTCGCCGGGTCGCTGAACGGGAAAGTCGAGTTCACCGGCATGACGAGCGAGACGACCGAGCCCGACAGCGTCAGCGTGCCGTTCTGGTTGGTGGGCGCCGAGACAAGGCCCGTCAGGTCGCTCACCGTCGCCGCCGAGCCCAGCGGCGTCACGGTCATCTGGCCCGAGAGCGCCGTGACGGTCACCGCCGCGGTGAAGGCGCCATTGGCCGCGACCGAGAACGTCGGCGCCGAGAACTGCAGGTGCAGGTTCGTGACGTCGAACGTCGCCAGCGGCGGCAGGAACGGGAACACGTTGTTGATCTTGCCGTGCAGGTCCGGCACGACGGCCGCGTCGCCCGCTCCGGGGAAGTCGGCCGAGGCGATCGAGTCGTTGGCGAGCGGGTAGATGCGCACGTTCGCCGTGCCCGCGGCCTGGAACGCGGTCGAAGGGTTGCCGACGAGCGCGCCGATCGAGGTCGTGCCGCTCCAGTTGAAGTTCGACTGGGACTGGTTGAGGGTGACGACGAGTTCACCCTGCGCGGACGCGACGGTCGCGAGGGCGAGGGCGGACAGGACACTGGGGATCCAACGCATGGAGCAGACCTCTCGGGGGACGGATGACCTGCGAAATCCTAGCAGCGTCGCTCCCCGTGGGCAGGGGGCTCCTTCCTCGACCGCGCTCCCGGCCTCCGCAGGCCCCGGGAACCCGGCAAGAGCTTCGCTCTCAGCCGAAACGGCCCGAGATGTAGTCCTCGGTTTCCTTGAGGTGCGGCTGCAGGAAGATGTCGCCGGTCGGGCCGTATTCGACGAGCCGCCCGAGGTACATGAAGGCCGTGAAGTCGCTCGTGCGCGAGGCCTGCTGCATGTTGTGCGTCACCATCAGGATCGAGTAGCTGCCCTTGAGCTCGTCGATCAGGTCCTCGATGCGCGCGGTCGCGATCGGGTCGAGCGCCGAGCAGGGCTCGTCGAGCAGCAGCACCTCCGGCTCCGCCGCGATCGCGCGCGCGATGCACAGGCGCTGCTGCTGGCCACCCGAGAGCCGCAGCGCGCTGTCGTTCAGGCGGTCCTTGACCTCGTCCCACAGGCTCGCGCCGCGCAGGCTCGCCTCGCACACTTCCGCGAGCACGCGCTTGTCGCGCTCGCCGTCGATGCGCAGCGAGTACACGACGTTCTCGAAGATGCTCATCGGGAACGGGTTGGGCTTCTGGAACACCATGCCGATGCGCTTGCGCAGCTCGATCACGTCCTGACCGGGCGCGTAGATCGAGTCGCCGCTGAGCCGCATCTCGCCCTCGATGCGCACCGAGTCGATCAGGTCGTTCATGCGGTTGACCGAGCGCAGCAGCGTCGACTTGCCGCAGCCCGAAGGCCCGATCAGCGCCGTCACCTTGCCCTTGGGCACGGGCATCGTGATCGAGTGCAGCGCGCGCGAGGCGCCGTACCACAGGTCGAAGCGCTCGATCTCGAGCACGTGCTCCTCGTTCGCGAGGCCCGCGTGGACCTCGGCCGTGAAGGGCTCGTTCGCGGCGATCGCCTGGAACACTCGGCCGGATATCGAAGGGGCGCCGTTCATGCTGGGTGGGGAAGCGCTCTTGCGCGGCTGGGGCGTCAGTTCGTACTGGGCGAGCGTGGGTTTGCGGGCGATCTCGGTCACAGCGTGTTCCCCTGGAAGCGCCGGCGCAAGCGCGCGCGGATCCAGATCGCGAGCACGTTGAGCAGGACCACGAGCGCGATCAGGAGCAGCGTGGTCGTGAACACCATCGGCTTCGCGGCTTCGCTGTTCTGGCTCTGGAAACCGATGTCGTAGATGTGGAAGCCCAAGTGCATGAAGCTGCGCTCGGGGTGCAGGAACGGCGCGGCTCCATCGAGCGGCAGGTCGGGAGCGAACTTGACGGCGCCGACGAGCATCAGCGGCGCGACCTCGCCCGCGCCGCGTGCGAGCGCGAGGATCATGCCCGTCATGATGCCCGGCATCGCGCGCGGCAGCACGATGCGCCAGATCGTCTGCCACTTCGTCGCGCCGCAGGCATAGGAACCCTCGCGCATCGAACCCGGCACGCTCGCGAGCGCCTCCTCGGTCGGCACGATCACGACCGGCAGCGTCAGCAGCGCGAGCGTGAGCGAAGCCCACAAGAGACCGCCCTTGCCGTAAGTCGGCGTGGGGAGCTTCGCCGCGAACAACGCCTCGTCGACACCGGCGCCGACGATGTAGCAGAAGAAGCCCAGCCCGAACACGCCGAACACGATGCTCGGCACGCCGGCGAGGTTGTTGATCGCGATGCGCACGGCGCTGACGATCGGCCCCGGACGCGCGTACTCGCGCAGGTAGAGCGCTGCGAGCACGCCGAACGGCACGACGAGCAGCGCCATGATCAACGTCATCAGCACGGTGCCGAAGATCGCCGGGTACACGCCGCCTTCGCTGTTGGCTTGGCGCGGAGCGTCGAGCAGGAACTCGCTCGCACGCGAGACGTAGACGCCGAGGCGTTCCGTCAGGGACAGTCGGTTGGGCGCGAACGCGCGGACGATCTCCTCCAGCGTGATCATCCTGCGCGCACCGGAGGCGGTCTCCAGCTCGACCGAGTAGCCCTTGTTCCGCTCCTGCAGCTTGTTGATCTCGGCCTGCACCTCGCGGAACTCGCTCTCGGCGGCCGTGGCGATGGCGTCCGCCGCCGCGCGGGCCTCGGCGGCCTGCGGCGAGTCCACGCCGTTCTCGAGCTCGATCTCCCGCGCACGGAGTCGCGCACCCTCGATCCGCGCATGGATCGCGCCGATCGTCTCGTTCTTGAGCGTGCGGCCGCGCTCCCAGCGCTCGCGCACCTCGTCGTGCTGGGCACTTGCGAGGTCCCACACCGTTGCGGGGTCGCCTTCGGTCCGCACGCCATCGACCGTCACGGCACGCGGCACGCCGTAGAAGCGACCGTCGTCGAGGCGCTCGACGACGAGCATCCACTCCGGCTTCGACTCGCCGACGATGTCGGAGTCGTTCGCCCACTCGAAGTGCGTCCCGGTCAGCTCGTAGTTGCCCGTGCGCAGCATTCGGCGGCGCACGCCACCTTCCGTCTCGATCTCGCGCTCGGCCTGGGCGCGACGCGCTTCCGGCAGGTCCGCGAGGGCCTTCGGCTCGAGCACGAAGCGCTCTTCGGCGGCGAGCTCGCCGGCGAGGCGGCGCCCATCCGCGAGCTCGACCTCGACGATCGGACCCGGCCAGAAAGTCGGCAGGCCCTCGAACAGCACGAGCCCGAGCAACACGGCGATCATCACCGTCGCGATCGCGAGCGCACCCCCGGTGAGCCACACCATCGGCTCGCCGTTGGCGAACAACGACGTGGCACGCTTCTCCGCGCGACGGCGGCGCGGCGGACGCGACTTCGGCGGGTTGGGGGCGGCGAGCTGGTTCACAGCTGGAAAGCTCGCTTGCGGAAGCGCTGGCGCACCAGCTCGGCTGCGGTGTTGACCACGAACGTGATCGCGAACAGCGTCAGCGCCGCCAGGAACAGCGTGCGGTAGTGCGTCGAGTTCTCGACCGCTTCCGGCAGCTCGACCGCGATGTTCGCGCTCAGCGTGCGGAAGCCGCTGAAGACGTTCCAGTCCATCACGGGCGTGTTGCCCGCGGCCATCAGCACGATCATCGTCTCGCCGACGGCACGGCCCAGCCCCACCATCACGGCCGAGAACAGTCCGCTCGCCGCCGTCGGCACGATCACGCGCACCGCCGTTTGCCACGGCGTCGCGCCCGCGCCGAGCGACGCGAGTCGCAGGTGGCTCGGCACCGCATTGAGCGCGTCCTCCGCCAGCGTGTAGATCAGCGGGATGATCGCGAAGCCCATGATGAAGCCGACGATCAGCGCGTTGCGCTGCACGTAGGTGTCGACGATCGAGCCGCGTGGATCGAAGCCCGCGACATCGAGCGCGAGCGCGGCCGCCGCGGCGAGGCCGAGCGTGGTGAGCACCGCACCGGCGAAGCGCGCCAGATCAAGCCGCGCACAACGCTCGCGCGACCACGACAGCGACAGGCGCCGGAACCACGGACCGACCACGCGTCCCGACAGCAGCGCGACCGCCGCAGCAGCGAGCGGCAGGAGCAGCATCAGCCAGCCGCCGAACGCACGCCCGCGCGAGCCGTCGAGCCAAGCCGCGAAATCCCCGACGAAAAGCGCCATCTCGAGCGCCGGGCCGAACACGAACGCCAGCCCGAGCCCGACCGGGATCGCGATTCCGATCGCCGCGAACCGCTGCCAGCCTTGCCAGCGCACGGCACGCCCCTGCGGCAGCAACTGCCACAGGTACGCACCCGCCAGCATCGAGGACGGAATCGTGAAGAAGGCCGTGAGCACGACCGCCAGCGAACCCTGCACGATCGGCGCGATCACGATCGCCGACAGGAAGCCGAGCACGACGCTCGGCAGGCTCGCCATGATCTCGATCGTCGACTTGACTCCGACGCGCAGGCGCGGCGCGAGGAACTCGCTCGAGAAGATCGCCGCGAACAGCGCCAGCGGGACGCCGAACAGGAGCGAGTAGAAGGTCGCCTTGAGCGTGCCGAACACGAGCGGCATCAGCCCGAGCTTCGGCTCGAAGTCGTCGGTGCCGCTCGAGGACTGCCACACGTGCTCGGGCGCCTCGTAGTTCTCGTACCACACCGGCCGGAACAGCGCCGCGACGCTCGCCTCGGGGTGCGGCACGTCGATGTCGAAGCGCTCGAGGCCGCCTGCGGTCCGCACGAGCAGGGCGTCCTCGCGCGGGCTCAGCGCGAGCTCGACCGGCACGCCACCTTCGGCGCAGCGCAGGCTCGCGA
>JABWBL010000692.1 GCA_013360535.1 Planctomycetaceae bacterium | reverse complement strand
CGAAGAGCCCCGGCCGCGGACGCGCGAGGAGTGGAAGGCCGTCGACCGGCTCGTGACAGAAACCCTCGCCGGCGAGACCTGGCGCGACGACGCGCGAGCCAAGAAGGCGCTCGTGAAGTACTTCGGCAGCAACGACGTCGTCGGTCGGGTCCTCACCGAGTTCAAGCACTTCGAGCCCATGGCTTCGTTCGTGGAGTGGTTCGTCGCCGACTACCGCGTGACGCGCCGCTCCAAGACGGTCATCGAGTCCCTCCTTGCCAAGAAGTCGCTCTCCCCCTGGCAGCGCGAGCTCCTGGAGGCCCGCCGGCAAGCGCGGCTCTCGATCTACCGCGTGCAGGATTGCGAGCCCGGATCCCACCTCGTCGTCGAGGACGTAACCGACGGGAGCCTGCACACCGTTCACGACCAGCTGCTGTCCGAGGCGCTGTCCCGCGGCTTGGTCCTGCCGATGCGCTTGTCCAACGTGGCCGAGTGGGTGTTCCCAGCGCTCGCGGGCCCCCCGATCCCCAGCTTCGGCGCCCAGCGCGCGTTGGTGCACCTCGAGCGCATCGGCGTGGACCTCACGCCGCAGGGCCTGCGCGCAGCCGGGCCGCGGCTCGGCAGCCTCTGGCGATTCCTGCTCGGCGAGCAGGATCGCCCGCTGCGGATGGCCAACACCGACAGCGAGCTGCTCGAGTTCCAGACCGCGACGTTCAAGGTGAGCAACGTCAGGGAGCTGGAGCGGGCGCTCCGTGAGCAGCCTGACGTGGAGTTCGACGAGAGCGAAGGCCAGTGGGTCTGGTCCCGAACCAACTCTTCAGGGCCCGACGCCGGCCGGGACACGCTTCTCGGGCGGCTCAATTTGATCGACGACACGCTGGTCGTCGAGGTGAACTCCGCCGAGCGGCTGCGGCGCATCCGGCTGTGGGTAGACAAGCTTCCTGGCGTCCGGTTCCTGTCCGCCAGATCGGAAGTTTGGGATCGCACGGATCGCCCGCTCGACGACCGGCTTGAGAGCGAGTCGACGCCTCCGTTCAGTCCTGAGCTGCAGAAGGCGATGGAAGACGCGATTCGCGAAAACGCAATCCGCTGGCTCGACACGCCCATTCCGATTCTCGACGGACTGACGCCTCGTCAAGCGTGCAAGACGGAAGCGGGGCGGCGGCGCGTCGGGATGATGATCCGAACGATGCCGGACTCGATGACGCCTTCGGGGCCGATCGCACCGCCCAGGGCGCTGCTGCTCAAGGAGCTTGGGTTTCCGAGTCAGGAAGCGTGACGGGCGAGTCGCGTCAGCGGCCCCCCGCCGCCACGCGCTCCCTCGCCCACCTGACCCACCCTTCGTCCTCGCCCTGCATCGCGATGACCTCGAGCCACCTCGCCATCCGCGGGTCCTCGCGTCTCGCGCGCACGGTCGCTCGCGCGATGCCCTGCACGGCGGGCAAGTACTCGGGCCACACCTGCAGCGCCGCCTCGTAGCTCTCGAGCGCGTCGTCTACGCGCCCGGCCTGCTCCATGCAGAGCGCGAGGTTGACGCGCGGGTCTGGGTGCCCCGGCATCAGCTTGCGAGCCCACTCGAACTCCGCCGCGGCCTCGTAGAGCCTGCGCTGCCCCAGGAACACGACGCCAAGGTTGTTGTGGGCGGGCCCGAAGAACAGGTCCTCCGTCAGCGCCTCGCGCAGCATGCGCTCCGCGCCCTCGTCGTCGGACCCGATCAGCTCGGCCGCGTCGCGGTTGAGCGCCTCGGCGCGCGTGGTGTTGCGCTGGGCCTCGCTGCGCGGCTCGTAGGGGCC
>JABWBL010000691.1 GCA_013360535.1 Planctomycetaceae bacterium | reverse complement strand
CGGGTGCTTCTCGAGCGCCCAGATGCCGTTGTTGCCGATCACGCCGACGACCGGGAGGCCGTGGCGGACCATCGTGTCGAACTCGAGCCCGCTGAAGCCGAAGGCGCTCGGCCCTGCGGACGCGCTCGTCGTGCGCCAGTGGCTCGATGGCGTCGTCTCGAGCGAGGCGCTGGGGACCTTCGACGCCCGGGCCGCGCACGCGCTGCTCGCGGCCGACAAGCGCTTCGAGCTGCGTCCGGGAACGCACTCCGAGCTCGTGAGCCTGCTGCGCGAGCTCCACCCCGACGCTCCGGCGCGGCGTTATTCGCTCGACGATGTCTGGCACGGCGTCACGCTCTCCAAGAACGGCGACTACATCCCGCGCTACAGCCGCACGGCCGAGGAGCAGCTCCTCTCCGCCGAGAGCGTGAGCGCGCTCGCGTGCCTGTTCGGTCCGCCGTACGCCGCGGCGGAGCCTTACCCGCACCAGGAACTCGAGGAGGCGTGGCGCGACCTGCTCACGGCGCAGCACCACGAGTTCCACTCCGGCGAAGGCGACAACGGCGCCTCCGGCGAGCGCCTGTTCGAGCGCGCGATCGCGACCAGCTCGGAGGTCTTCGCGCGCACGCTCGAGCACCTCGGACGCCGCGTCGACGCGCTCGAAGGCAGCGCGATCGTGTTCAACACGCTCGGCTGGACGCGCGACGTCGTGCACGACCACGGCGTAGTGCGCTCGGTGCCCGCCTACGGCTACCGCGTCGTCGATCCCTACGACGAGATCGAGGAGCCGCGCCTGGGCCGCATCGAGATGCGCGAGGAAGAAGCCGAGTTCACGCTCGCGCGCGGCAACTTCGAGGTGCGCATCGACCGCGCGAGCGGCCTCGTGCGCCAGATCTTCTCGCGCGACTGGCCCGACGGCATCCTCGGCGCGGGCAAGCCGCTCGGCGGCCTCGAGATGCGCCGCAACCGCTCGCTCGAGCGCTTCGAGACCGTCAACGAGTCGAGCACCGAGAGCTCCGGGGATTTCGCCGAGTTCGTGTTCCTGCGCGAGGGCAAGGCCGGCAGCCGCATCCGCGTCACGTACTCGATGTCGATGCTGCACGACGCGCTCTGGATCCGCCTGCAGGGCGAGAACGTCGCGCGTCCCGACCCGGGGCTCGCGTCCGCGCTCGGACTCGCGATCCGCCCGGTCTTCCGGCCTGCAGCGCTCCTGCACGACCATCCCTACGGCACGAGCGAGGTGACAGCCGAGCGCAACCGCGTGCGCAAGTACCCGACCGGCGACGCCATCTCGTCGTCGCAGGTGTTCGAGGAGGTCGTGCGCCCGTTCACGGCCTCGAGCTTCGTCGACCTGCTCGAGACCGACGCCGCCGGGCGTGGCCTGCTCGTCGTGCACGACGGCTGCCAGCAATTCCAGCGCGACACCCATGGCGTGCGCGCGCTGCTGCACTCCTGCGACCTGTGGGATGGCGACCACTACGACAACGTCTTCGACGCCGAGCTGTGGCTCGCGCCGCATGCGACGCTGCGCCCGACCGAACGCATGCGCCTCGCAATGGAGTGCAACCTCGGATCGCCGCGCTTCGAGAGCTTCGCGTCGGCGCTGGGCGGCGGCGACTTGCCGGCGACACTCGGCGCGCTCGACGTCGACGCGCCCAACGTGCTCTGCACGGCCTTCCATCGCGACCGCTCCGCATCCGCTGCGTCGCTCGCGGGCTCCTTCGCGAGCGCCGCGACCGACCCGCACGTGATCCGCCTCGTCGAATTCGACGGGAAACCCGCGGAAGTGACGCTGCGCCTGCCCGG
>JABWBL010000690.1 GCA_013360535.1 Planctomycetaceae bacterium | reverse complement strand
GCGGTCGAGCGCGCGCAGCATCGCGCGCACCAGCTCGGCCTTCGACGGTTCGCGCCACGGTGGCACCGGCCCCGCGAGCTCCTCGGGCGGCCAGTGCAACGGCTCGTGCACCGCGTGCGGCGCGAAGTACTCGAACCACGGCTCGCGCATCGCCTTCGCGCGCGCCAGCGCATCGTCGGCCTCCTCGCTCGTCACGTAGCGCTCGAGCTTGACGAGCTCGCCATTGCGCACTTCCTGCGGCGCCACGTAGCTCTCGCTCTTCTCGAAATTCGCCGGCCAACCCTCGTACCACGCGAAACCCTGCCGGCGCGGCGAGTCCAGATCAGCCACCGCACCGAGGTGCCACTTGCCGATCGCGGAGGTGTCGATCGTGTTGCCCGAACCCTTGGCGAGCACCTCGGGCAACGTCAGTTCCTCGTCCGCGAGCGGACGGCCCTCGTTGCCGCGGTTGATCGGAAAGCCGACGCCCGTGCGGAACGAGTAGCGGCCCGTGAGCAGCATCGCGCGCGTCGGCGAGCACCACGGGTTCGCGTAAGCGCGCGTGAAGCGCACTCCGCGCGCCGCGAGCGCATCGAGCGCCGGCGTCTGTCCGGGCAGGCCGCCGTAGCAGCTCACGAGGTCCGTGCCGACGTCGTCGAGCACGATCACGAGCACGTTCGCCCGCGGCTCCTTCTCGGGAACTTCCTGGGGCGGCGCTTGCAGCGCGAGCGCGAGAACGAGGGCCGCGATCACGGCCGCGAGGATAGCGAGCGCCTCAGCGCCCGTGCTTGTCCCACAGCGCCATCTCGGCGGCGCGCTTGGCGACGAACTCGGTGAGCTCGGTCGAGATCTTGTGCAGGCGCTCGTCGCCCTTGTCGAACTCGAGGCCGACGACCAGCCGCTCGCGCGTCGCGGTGCGGTGGCGCAGGCACACGTTGAGCTTGTAGTTCGCGCAACCCGGCAGGCGGAACTCGATCTCGCCCGTCTCGGCCTTGGGGACGCGCTCGCCATCGGCCAGCGTGAGCACGAGCGCGACGCCCGACTCCGCGACGTCGCCGAGCGTGCCCTTGAGCTCGATCCCTTCGACCCGCAGCGTCGCGAGCACGCGCCGGTCGATCGCGGGCGACACACGCTGGTCGCGGCGGCGGTTGAAGTGCTTGAGGTAGAACGTGTCGAGCTGCTCCGCGACCTTCTCCGGCTGCTGGAACTCGAAGCCGACGCGCACGAAACCGCCGCGATCCGGCTTGACCGACGCGATGCGCGCCTCGGCCGTGATCTCCGCGCGCATCATGCCCGTGATCGCGAGCTCGACCTTGTCGCCCTTCTCGAACTTGCGGTCGTCGTTGAGCGGCACGCGCGCGCCGGCACCGCGGATCGACAGGTCGACGAGCTCGACGCGCACCGGCGGGAGGTTCCCCGCGCGCAGCGTCGCCTCGAACAGGTTCGCCTTGGTCAGCTCGCGGCGGTACTCCGAGCGGAGGTTGCGCCGGGCGCTCTGCGGGTCGGGCGAGGTCTTGCGCTTCTTGAAGAACATCCGGATGTGCTTGGGCTGGGGACCGGGGAGAGCATCGGGCCGCTTCGCAGCCGTCCTTGAGCGGGATCGGACATTCCTTCCTGCGCCCATCGGGGCCGGAAAGCGCTGCGCGGTAGGCTCACGCCATGCCCACGATCCCCGCCCCCGCGCAGCGCGGCGAGTTCTTCCTCGACGGCCGTTTCGAGGCCACGACGGGCGAGCGCCACCTCGCCGTCACCAACCCCGCGACGGAAGAACCGCTCGCTAGCCTGCGCTCCGCGTCGCGTGCCGATGTCGAC
>JABWBL010000073.1 GCA_013360535.1 Planctomycetaceae bacterium | reverse complement strand
CGCGGTGCCCGTGCTCGGCGCGCAGCCGCACGCGGAGCCGAGCCAGAGTGGCGCGCTGGAGCTCGAGCGCGTGATCCAGTCCGTCGAGACGAACTTCCCGCTCGTGCTGGCGGCGCTCGAGGAGTTCGAGATCGCGCGCGGGCGAGTGCTGCAGGCGCAGGGCGGTTTCGACACGCGGCTGGGCGCACAGGGCAAGCTCGGGATCGAGGGCTACTACGAGAACGAGCGCGCGGACTTGCTCTTCGAGCAGCCGACCGAGCTCTTCGGGGCCACGCTCTCCGGCGGCTACCGCATCGGCACCGGCCGGTTCGCGGGCTACGACGACGACGCACGCACCGACGAGGGCGGCGAGTTCCGCTTCGGGGTGCTCGTGCCGCTCCTGCAGAACTTCTCGATCGACCCGCGGCGCGTCGCGCTGTGGCAGGCGCGCATCGGTGAGCAGCAGGCCGAGCCGATCGTGACGCGCAAGCGGCTCGAGGCGACGCGCAAGGCCGCCGACATCTACTGGAAGTGGGTCGCGTGGGGCCGCAAGCGCGCGATTGCGCAGCGGCTGCTCGAGCTCGCGCGCGGCCGTCAGGCGCAGGTGCAGGTGCTCGTCGACGAAGGCCAGATCGCGCGCATCAACCTCGTCGACAACGAGCGCCTGATCGTCGAGCGCGAGGCGAGTCTCGTGCGTGCCGAGCGCGGGCTGCAGGAGTCGGCGATCCTGCTCTCGCTGTACTGGCGCGATGCGGAGGGGCGGCCGGTCGTGGCCGGGCCGGAGGCGCTGCCGCAGCAGTTTCCCGCGGCGCGCCCGCCCGAGGAGACGCTCGTGCCGGGTGATGTCGAGCTCGCGCTCGAGCAGCGGCCCGAGGTGCGCGAGATCGAGCTGGAGCGCGAGCAGCTCGAGCTCGACCTGTCGCTCTCCCGCAACCAGATGCTGCCGGCCTTCGACCTCGGCGTCGTCGCCTCGCAGGACGTCGGCGAGCAGTCGGGATCGGTCGCCGACCGCGACCCGTTCGAGCTGCAGGCGCTGTTCAAGTTCTCGCTGCCGCTGCAGCGCTCGCGCCCGCGCGGCAAGATCCGCGAGCTCGAGGCCAAGCTCGCCAAGCTCACGCGCGAGACCGGCTACGTGAAGGACGTGGTCGCGAGCGAAGTGGGCGACGCGAGTTCGGCGCTCCGGCAGGCGCACGCGCGACTCGCGCTCGCGCGGCGCAACGTCGAGCTGGCGCTCGAACTCGAGGCCGCCGAGCGCATCGCGCTCGACGAGGGCCAGAGTGACCTGTTCCGCGTCAACGTGCGCGAGCAGCAGACCGCCGTGGCCGCCGCTGCGGAAGTCGACGTGCAGAACGAGTACTTCAAGGCGCTCGCCGACTACCGCGCCGTGCTCGGCCTGACCTACGACGAGGTCCTGCCGACGGGCGGGCGACGCTGATCAGAACGTGAGCAGCGTCTGCACGTAGGCGTAGTTCGTGTCGCCGTTGCCGCTGGCGTTCGGGGCGTTGTCGAGGAACTCGCCCGCGAACAGGTGGGCCACGCCGAAGTCGAGCGCGAGGTTGCCGGGGATCAGCGTCCAGCGCACGCGGGCCTCGACCAGCTGGCCGATCTCGTCGCCGGAGTTGCCCGTGGCGTCGCGCACGCCACCGGGCGTGTAGGCGTCCGTCGCGGAGGCGAGATACGCGAGGCGGTGCGCGAACATGAAGTCGACGCCTTCCTTGGGCACGACGGTCACGCGCCAGCCGGGCGACACGAGGTTGGCGCGCGCGAGGGCGCCGAGGATGCCCGTGGGGCCGAACTCCCAGCGCCGCGCGCCGTAGAGCGTGTCGAAGCGGTTGTTCTCGCCGTCCGAGTTGCTCGAATCGCCCGAGGCGTAGTCGAACTGCAACGCGAGGCGCGGCTTCCAGCCTGCGTCGAACGTGTAGCCGGCTTCGGCGTGGTGGAAGAAGGCGAGGTGGTCGAGGTCGGTGTTCGAGGTCGTGCTCGTGCGCGACTCGCCGAACTGGAAGGCGCTCTCGAGCTCGAAGTCGAACTGCGACTTGGCGGGTTTCTTCAGCAGGCGGGCGCCGGTCGTCGTGAGGGCACGGTTCGCGGTGGCGAGGCCGGCCGTGTCCTGTTCCTTGAGGTGCAGCCAGTAGAGCTCGCCCTGCACGCCCGGCACGAGCTCGGCGAGCGTGCCGTACAGGCCCCAGAACTGGACGTGCGTGTCGCTGTCGTCGAGCTCGACGTCGTTGTCGAGCAGGCTGTCGAAGTCGCCGGGCAGGCGCCGCACGGGCAGCGTGAAGAAGGCGCGCAGCGAGTTCTTGCTCGCGTCCTCCCACAGGAAGTTCGCGCCGTCGAACGTGTTGGTCGTGTTGCGGAAGTCGTTGCGCGCGACGAGGCGGCGGTTGCCGAGGTCCATCGTGTGGCGCCCGAGGATCACGCTCGCCTTGTCGCCTTCGGTCCACGGGCCCTTCGTCTCCCAGCCGACGAAGGCCTGAACCATCTCGGCGGCGTTGACGGTCGTCGTGTCGAGCGCGGAGCCGCGATCGGCCTCGTACTGGCGTGAGTCCATCAGCTCGGCCGTCGCGAGGAAGCGCTCGAGCTTGACGTCGGCGCGCAGGGTCGTGCGCAGCGCGAACAGGTGGTCGCTGCCGTCGAAGTTCGCGGCGGAGCGGAACTGGCCGTCGAGCACCTCGAAGCGCGAGCGCTGGGTCCCGCTCACCGTCAGCCACTCCGGCAGCGCGAGCGCCTTCTGCAGGCGCCAACCCTCGGCGGGCTTGGCGGCCTTCGGCGGCGTCGCGGCGGTCGGGGTGCCCTGGGTCTGCCGGGCGAGTGCCGGCGAGGCGAACAGCAGGGCGGCGGCGAGGCACGGAAGGCTGGGGCGGGTCATGAGGTTCGACCTGACGGAGTCGGGAGGGGGGGCTGGAGCGCTCCGAGCGGCCGAAAGGCACGGGCAGCGGGCGCTCGCTCCAAGCAACGGGCGTTCCGGCGCACGGAAATCCGTTTCCGACGACCACTGGCAGGTCCACGGAGGCCGTTCTGGAACTCGGATGCTACGAAAAGGTAGCGAAGCCGTCCTTTCCCTCTCGTTGCGGCTCTCCTGCGCACTTGGGGGGCGCGCCGACGCCGCCAGAGTGGGCGTAAACCAGAGGTAGGTCGCCTTCCGTCCCCGGAGCCACGCTCATGAGGAAAGTCGTTGTCGGTGCGGTCCTCGCTGGTGTCGCCCTCGCGGTCGTCGGATTCGCGCGTTGGACGGTCGTGGGGCGCGAGACGCAGTTCGTGGTCGGAGGAGCGCTCGTCGACGCGGGGTACGGCCTGCAGGATGGCCTCGAGAGCTACGACTTCGCCAACACGCACGACATCACGCCCGAGCAGGTCTGGGAGGAGATCCAGAAGCAGAACCGGCTCTCGTCGGGGATGCGCTCGGCTTTCCCGCGCAGTACGCACCACCCGCTGGTCGCGCTCGTGGTCTGCATGGACGCGCGCATCGACACGAACGAGCTCGTCGGCGACACGCGGCGCTACTACTACGTGATCCGGACGGCGGGTTCGGTGATGAGCG
The DNA here is from genome assembly GCA_013360535.1 of Planctomycetaceae bacterium. Taxonomy (GTDB): domain Bacteria; phylum Planctomycetota; class UBA1135; order UBA1135; genus F1-120-MAGs118. The sequence continues at coordinate 6,870 of JABWBL010000073.1, read as the reverse complement.
AGCGTGAGCACGAGATGCTGGAGCTCGCCGTCACGAACGGTGTGAAGGTGGTCGTGCTGACGACCCACTCCGACTGTGCGGCGGAGCGTGCGGCCGCGACGCCGGAGCTGCGCAGCCAGTTCCCGGCGCTCGCGCAAGCCGTCGACGACCGCGAGGCCGCGGTCGAGGGCTTCCTCTCGCGTCCGAAGATCGCGGACGCGATCGCCAAGGGGCACCTGCTGGTGAAGCGGGTCGCGATCTCGACGCTGACCGACCGGCTGGCGGACCCCGACAGCCAGTAAGGCGTCCGGTTCCGGGCACGGACCGTCGGAAGGCCTCGCCAGGGCGGGGTCGGGCTGCCGGAGTTGCCGCCGTGTCTCAAGTTTGAACAGCGGCTGGGCGATGAGCTTCCGGCGCCGCGCCCGGCCTAGGTCGGATGCGGGTTCCGCCTCGCCCACTCACCCCCATCGGACCCCTCGATGCAGACCTCCCTGGACACCGCTCCGTCCCTCGCAGGACAGGCCCGCGCTGAAACCGCCACCGCCGATGCCGCGCGCATGCGTTCGATGATCGAGAACGCGCCCGTGAACATCATGTGCGCGGACCGCGACCTCAAGATCACGTACGTCAACCCCAAGTCGCTCGAGACGCTCAAGAGCATCGAGCGCCTGCTGCCGATCCGCGCCGATCAGTTGCTCGGCCAGTCGATCGACATCTTCCACAAGAACCCGGCGCACCAGCGCAAGCTGCTCGCCGACCCGCGCAACCTGCCGCACCGCGCGACGATCCAGCTCGGCGAGCAGGCGCTCGACCTGCTCGTGACCGCCATGCGCGACGAGAACGGCGAGTACATCGGGCCGATGGTGACGTGGGACGTGATCACCGAGAAGCTCCGCAAGGACCGGGAGATCGCGCGCATCACCTCGATGATCGAGAACATGCCGATCAACGTGATGTGCGCGGATCGCGACCTGCGCATCACGTACGCGAACCCCAAGTCGATCGAGACGCTGAAGACGATCGAGCACCTGCTGCCGATCCGGGCCAAGGACGTGGTCGGCCAGTCGATCGACATCTTCCACAAGAACCCCGCGCACCAGCGGCGCATGCTCGCGGACGCGCGCAACCTGCCGCACAGCGCGCAGATCCAGGTCGGCGACCAGACGCTGCACCTGCTCGTGTCGGCCATGCGCAACGAGAGCGGCGAGTACGTCGGACCGATGGTGACCTGGGAGGTCATCACGGAACGTCTCGCCATCGAGCGCCAGGTGAAGGAGACGCAGGATCGCGAGTGCAAGGTCGCGCTCGACCTGCGCGAGAAGGTCGCGGCGATCCTCGTCACGGTCAACGCCGCGGCGAATGGCGACCTCACGCAGCGCGTGACGGTCACCAGCGACGACGACATCGGCCGCCTCGGCAAGGGGCTGACGACGCTGATGGACGCGCTGCGCAGCTCGCTCAAGCAGATCTCCGAGGTCTCGACCTCGCTCTCCGGCGCCGCCGAGGAACTGACTTCGGTCTCGAGCCAGATGGGCGCGGCCGCGGAAGAGACCTCGGTGCAGTCGAAGGTCGTGACCCAGGCCTCCGAGCGCGTCAGCCACAACACGCAGATCGTGGCCGCGGGCACCGAGGAGATGTCGGCGAGCATCAAGGAGATCGCGACGTCCGCCGAGCGCGCCTCGCGCGTGGCGAGCGAGGCGGTCGAGGTCGCGCAGCTCACCAACCAGAGCGTGTCGAAGCTCGGCACCTCCTCGGCGGAGATCGGTCAGGTGATCAAGGTGATCACCGGCATCGCGCAGCAGACCAACTTGCTCGCGCTCAACGCGACGATCGAGGCCGCGCGCGCCGGCGAGGCGGGCCGCGGGTTCGCTGTCGTCGCGCACGAGGTCAAGGAGCTCGCCAAGGAGACCGCGAAAGCGACCGAGGACATCGGGCGGCGCATCGAGGCCATCCAGAGCGACACGAAGGGTGCGGTCGATGCCATCAGCCGCATCGACAAGATCATCCAGGACATCCACCAGACGCAGACGACCATCGCCGGTGCCGTGCAGGAACAGAGCGCGACCACGCAGGAGATGGCGCGCAACGTCGCCGAATCGGCGCGCGGTGCGGCCGAGATCGTGAACAACATCGGCTCGGTCTCCTCGGCGGCGGCCAGCACGTCGACGGGCGCTGCGGATGCGCAGCGGGCTGCGGTCGAGCTCGCGAAGATGGCGACGGCGCTGCAGGGACTGGTCACGAAGTTCCGCGTCTGATCGCAAGTCGTGAAGTCACGCGGCGCGGGCTGGCCCTCGGGCGAGCCCGCGCCGTTGCGCGTTCGGTGCGAATGGGCAGCACGAAGCGGAACTGCTAGAACGGCGCCATGTTCCAGCGCGCCTCCTTGGGGTTGGGTTTGGTCACTGCACTTGCCTTCGGCGCGCAGCAAGCGCGCACGTTCGGCGTCGGGCATGCGTTCGAAGGCCTGCCGGTCTCGGCGGAGCCCGCGCCGATGTACGCGAGCGACGCGAAACATCCGCTGAACGAGCTGCACGCACTGCTGTTCCTCGCCGAGCGCCTGCCGACCGAAGTCGGCGCGAGCCTGCCGGAGGAGCGCGCGAAGGAAGGGCTCGCCGATGCGGAGTTCTTCACCGGCAAGTGGTACTTCCGCAACCGGCGCGGGCCCGAGATCACCGAGGCCGATCGACGGCTGTTCGGTGGTGACGTGCGCGTGTCGCCGGTCGAGCGATTGGAGGGTGAGCGGGCCGCGAGGCTGCGCGAGCTGCTGGCCAAGCTCGCGACGCGCGAGCAGGTCGCGGGCATCGCGGAGCTGCGCACGCCGCTGGCGCGGGCGCTGCTGCAGTGGGACCTGCTCTCGGTGTGGTGGCGCATCGAGCGCAACGGACTCGAGGGAGGCACACTCGCGGCGGAGGAGGCGACGTTGCTCGCGATGGCGCGCTCGATCCACGCGCTCGCGCTCGACAAGGCGGAGATCGTGGCGCTCGAGAGCGGTGTCGCCGCGCTGCCGCCGACGGGGGATGGGACGGATCGCGCGAAGCCCTACGTCCCCGCCGGACTGCTCGCCGGGCCACAAGGTGCGTGGGTGGAGGTCGCGCGCGAGGCGAAGGAGCTCTTCCACGCGCGCAACTCGCTGCGCACGGCGCGTGTGCTCGTGCGCGCCGAAAGTGCCGAAGCTACGCGCAAGCTGGTCGAGCTGTCGGCCAAGGCCACCGACGAGGAGTCGACGCCGAAACTGCAGATCGGCACGGAGGCGGCGCTCGTGCTGAACCTCGTGCTGGTCGACTCCGAGCTCGCGGCGGTCGCGTCGCCGGTCGTCAGCGAGGTGCGCGTGCGGCGCGTGAGCGGTCCCGCGGAGCTGCGGCCCGACAACGGCAGCTCGCGCGACGGCTGGAGCCACTGGATCTACATGCTGTCGCGCCCGGGCGCGTTGCTCGCGAGCGGCGAGCGCTTCCGTTTCGTGCCCGACACCGCGCAGGGCCTGTTCCTCGAGTACGGGACGCCGAAGTACACGACCTACCACGCGCAGTGCGCGCTCTGCCATCGCCGCACCAACTCCGGCGGGCAGGATCCGGACGGCATCCGCGCGCTGGGGCGCTACGGGCATCCGTCCGTGGAGAGCGATCCGAACGCGCGGGCGCGGCTCGCCGAGGCGCAGTTCGCCGAGATCCTCGCGCAGCTGCGAGTGCGGCTCGGTCTCGTCGAGACGAAGTGACGCGCGCTCAGTAGCCGATCGCGCAGCCGTCCTTGCGGCTCTCGGAGGCACCGATGTACACGCCGCGCGCGCGGTCCCACAGGATCGCCTGATACCCGCCGAAGTCGCCGACGTTCGTGCCGACCGAGTGGCCGCGTTGCACGAGCTCGCGCAGCGTTTCCTGCGGATAACCCGACTCGAGGAACACGCGTCCGCCGTCGCTCATGCGCTCGCCCGTCGGCTCCGACGAGCCGTCGTGCAGGATGCGCGGGGCGTCGCCGGCCTCCTGCAGGTTCATCTGGAAGTCGATCAGGTTCAGCACGATCTGCACATGGCCCTGCGGCTGCGTCGCGCCGCCCATCACGCCGAAGCTCAGGTACGGCTCGCCGTCCTTCGTGACGAAGGCGGGGATGATCGTGTGGAACGGGCGCTTGCGCGGTGCATAGGAATTGGCGCGGCCGGGCGTGAGGTCGAACAGCTCGCCGCGGTCCTGCAGGATGAAGCCGAGCTCGCCGGGAGTCATGCCGGAGCCCATGCCGCGGTAGTTGCTCTGGATGAGCGAGACCATCATCCCGCTCGAGTCCGCGGTGGTGAGGTAGATCGTGTCGCCTTCGTCCGCAGCGGGATTTCCGACGGGAAAACTGCGGGCCGCACGCTCGCCGATCAGCTTGCGGCGCTCGGCGGCGTAACGCTCCGAGATCAGGTCGTCGACCTTCACCGTCATCGCGTCGAGGTCGGCGTACAGCGCCGCGCGGTCCTCGAAAGCGAGCTTCTTCGCCTCGACGAAACGGTGCACGTGCTGTGTCGAGCCAAAACCCGCAGCCGCCATGTCGTAGCCCTCGAGGATGCCGAGCATCTGCAGCGCCGCGATGCCCTGGCCGTTCGGCGGAAGCTCCCACACGTCGTAGCCGCGGTAATTCAGGCTCACCGGCGCGATCCACTCGCCCGTGTGCGCCGCCATGTCCTCGGCCGTGAGGAAGCCGCCCTGCGCCTTCATGTAGGTCTCGATCTCGCGCGCGACGCGGCCCTGGTAGAACGCGTCACGGCCTTCTTTCGCGAGCAATTCGAGCGTGTTCGCAAGGCGCGGGTTGCTGAACACGTCACCCTTCTGCGGCGCGCGCCCGCCCGGCAGGAACGTCTCGGCGAATCCGGGGAACTGCTTCAGCGTGTTGGCGCTGCGGCCCCAGTAGTACGCGACGAGCTCCGTCACCGGCGCACCCTCGCGCGCGTGCGCGATCGCGGGCGCGAGCACCTGCGCCATCGGCAACTTGCCGAAGCGCGCGTGCAACGCGAACCAGCCGTCGACGCAACCGGGCACCGAAACCGGAAGCGGTCCGAGCGCCGGAATGCGCTTGAGCCCGCGGCGCGCGAACTCTTCGGCCGTCAACGTCGCCGGCGAGCGCCCGCTGCCGTTGTAGCCGGCGAGCTTGCGCTCTTTCGGATCCCACACGATCGCGTACAGGTCGCCGCCGAGTCCGCAACCCGTCGGTTCGAGCAGCGCCTGCACCGCGTTGGCGGCGATCGCCGCGTCGACCGCGCTTCCGCCGGCCTTCAGCGTGTCGATCGCCGCGAGCGACGCGAGCGGGATGCTCGTCGCCGCCATGCCGTGGCGCGCGATCACCTCGGAACGGGTGGCGAAGGGCTTGCCGGTGATGCGGTCGCCGGGGAGCAACGTCAACGTGGCCGCGAGGAGCGTGGTGATCATCGGCCAGAGTCTGGCACGCGCTCGCCGTGCGCGGAATCCGTGGAACTTGAAAGCCCGAGCTTGGTTTCATGGCGAGCATGCCCCTCCTGCCGTTCTTCGCGCTGTGCGCGCTCGTCCAATCCCCGCCGCCTTCGCCTCAGGGCCCCGGACCGCAAGGTGCGCCCGAGCCCAAGCGCGGCTTGCTCACCTCCACGGAACGCAGCGCCGGCGGTTGCACGCTCTACGGCCCGTTGCGCTCGACGTCGACGTACCTCGTCGACGCGCAAGGCAAGGTCGTGCACGAGTGGAAGAGCGACTCGACGCCCGGCCAGTCGGTGTACCTGTTGCCGAGCGGCAACTTGCTGCGCTGCGAGCGCGTCGACAACGAGGTCTTCTCCGGCGGCGGCCAAGGCGGGCGCGTGCGGGAGTACGACTGGGACAGCAAGGTCGTGTGGGAGTACGTGTGCGCCGACGACAAGAAGCTGCACCACCACGACGTCGAGCCGCTCCCCAACGGCAACGTGCTCGTGATCGCGTGGGAGCTCAAGAGCGAGGCGGAAGCGCTCGCCGCCGGCCGCAGTCCGCAGCTCTTGCACGCCAAGCAATTGTGGCCCGACATGGTGCTCGAGATCGAGCCCGTGCGGCCCGTCGGTGGCAAGGTCGTTTGGGAGTGGCACGCCTGGGATCACCTCGTGCAAGATCGCGACCCGAAGTTGCCGAACTACGGCGAAATCGCGGCGAATCCGCAGCGCATCGACGTCAACATCTCGACGCTCGAGCCCGAGCCGACGCCCGCGGAGCTCAAGGAACTCGAGGAGCTGCGCAAGCTCGGCTACGTCGGCGACGACAAGCCCGCGCAGGGCGGCGACCGCGGCGGCCCTCCGGGACGCGGCGCCGACTGGTTCCACTGCAACGCGATCGACTACAACCCCGAGCTCGACATGCTCGTGCTCAGCTCGCGCGAGCTCTCGGAGCTGTGGTTCATCGACCACTCGACGACCACCGAGCAGGCGCGCGGCTCGAGCGGCGGACGCTGGGGCCGCGGCGGCGACTTGCTGTTCCGCTGGGGCAACCCGCGCTGGTCGAAGGCCGACGGCGAGCGCACGCTCTTCTGCCAGCACGACGCGCAGTGGATCGAAGCCGGCCTGCCGGGCGCGGGCCACATCCTCGTCTTCAACAATGGCGAGCGCGAAGTGCGCGAGTTCTCGACCGCCGACGAGCTCGCGCTGACCTTCACCAAGGAGAGCCTCGCCAAGCCCTACGCGAAGGACGGTGGCGTCGCGCCCAAGCTCGTCGCCTCGTTCCGCGCGCCCGAGTACTCGAGCCACATCTCCGGCGCCCAGCGCCTCCCCAACGGCAACACGCTCGTGTGTTCCGGCGGCGCCGGCCGCGTGACCGAGTTCACTCCCGACTCCGCCGTCGCCTGGGACTTCCTCAACCCGATCGAAGGCACCGCACCCATGGGCGGCCCCGGCGGTCGCCGCGGTCCTCCCGGCGGCGGCCCGCCCAACGGTGGCCC
>JABWBL010000689.1 GCA_013360535.1 Planctomycetaceae bacterium | reverse complement strand
TGCCGCGCGAGCGCAGCGCCGCGCAGGCGAGCGGAGGCCAGCCGGCGCCCGTGTGGACGCACCCCAAGGAGAACTGGGATCCCAACGCGCCGCTGCTCGCGCCCACCGTGGTGCCCCAACCGCCGGACCGACCGTCGCGCTTCACCGGACGCTGGTTCAGCGCGCTCGATGCGACCTGGGATCGCTCTGGCGACCACCAGCGCTACCTCATCGGTCGCACGGGCTTCGACGGCCAGTGGGAGAACGCGAGCGGCCTCGGTGATGTCGTGCAGTTCGACGGCGAGTTCTTCCACCGCGAGAGCGAGGATGGCAACGGCACCGACGAGACACGCCAGCGCGTGCGCGTCGACCGCGCCTCGTGGCGCCTGGGCGACTGGCGCGAGCGCGATTCGCGCTTGGAATTCGGGCGTTTCCTGCATTCCGAGCTGCCGCAACTGGGGGTGATCGACGGCGGCGAGTACGTGCGCCGCACGACGTCCGGCGACCGCTGGGGGGTGAGCGCGGGCTTCCTGCCGATCTGGAACGCGAACCTCGACTCGGGCGATGACCTTCAGATGAGCGCGTTCTACCGCTACTACGGCGGCGCGGACGGCGAGCTCTCGATCGGCGGCGCGCTCCAGAAGACGTGGCACAAGGGGCACTCCGATCGCGATGCGGCGCTCGCGGACTTCTCGTGGCGCGCGAATGAACGCTGGTGGCTCGCGGGCTCGGCGTGGCTCGACTGGTACGACTCCGACGACACGCCCAAGTCGAGCGGCCTCGAGCTCACCGAGGCACACCTGAGCGCGCGCTACCAGCCGGCGCGTGAGTGGGGGCTCTCGGCCGCACTCTCGCACGTGCGCTGGCCCGTGATGCTGCGCAACGACCTGCCGCCGACGACCGTCGCGACGCTCGCCGACGGGCAGGTCGACCGTGCCAGCCTCAACGCGTGGCGCGAGTTCTCAGGCGACCTGCGCGTCTCGGGGCGTGTCGACACGTGGAGCACGCAGGACGACGACGGGCTCGGCGGCGAGGCGCGTGTCGGAAAGCGCGACTGGCTGTGGGATCAGGGCGAGCTGTGGGGCGCGCTGTTCGCGATGGACGGCGAGCGCTCCGACGTCACCGGCCTGCGCCTGGGCGCGAGCCGCTGGACCTCGGCCGGTTCGTTCCAGCTCAACTACGAGTACGCGAGCTACGAGCAGGCGCAGACCTTCAACGCCCTCGAGTCGCTCGTGCAGCAGACCGTGCGCGCGAGCTGGGACTTCGCGCTCGGGCGGCAGTGGAGCGCGTCGCTGCGCGGCGAGCTGTATTTCGGTGACCAGCAGGACGCGACCAGCGCGGGCCTGTGGCTGCAGAGGAGGTTCTAGTCATGCGACGTCTCGCACTCGTTCCCGGCTCGCGCTGGCTCCTCGTCGCGACGCTCGCGCTCTACGCGGCGCTCACGCTCGCGCTTTCCTGCGCCTCGGGCCGCGAAGGCGTGCCCGTGCAGTCGTGGTGGAAGTCGCGCGGCCCCGTCGTGCCGCACGAGAAGTTCCCGGCCGACTGCTCGTTGTGCCACGAGGGCAAGGGCTGGACCTCGATCCGCGCCGACTTCGTGTTCGACCACGCGCAGGAGACCGGAGTCGCGCTCGAGGGCGCCCACGCGCAAGCCGAGTGCCTGCGCTGCCACAACGACCGCGGACCCGTCGCGATGTTCGCCGCGCGCGGCTGCTCGGGCTGCCACGAGGACCCGCACCGCGCGCAGATGGGGCCCGACTGCAAGACCTGCCACGACGAACAGACCTGGCGTCCGGGTGAGCTGATCGCGACGCACGCGCGCACGCGC
>JABWBL010000072.1 GCA_013360535.1 Planctomycetaceae bacterium | reverse complement strand
GACTCATCGCGCCGGGACGGTGTCGCGCACGGGCGCGCGTCCGATGTGCACGGCCTTGATCGTCGCACCCTCGGTGACCGGCACGAGCTGCGTGTGCGCGCGCCAGGCCGGGCGCGGCTCGGGGAAGTCCTCGCGGAAGTGCGTGCCACGCGACTCCTCGCGCACCGCAGCCGAGACCGACGCGAGGTGCGCGATCGTCAGCATGTTGAGCAGCTCCCACGAGCGCGGCTCGGGGCTGGCGAGCTTCTGCACCGCGCGCGCCCAGAACGAGACCTTCTCCGCGGCGTCGAGGATCATCGGCCCGTTGCGCACGATGCCCATCTGGCGCCACATCAGGCTCTTCAGCGAGTACGTCATGTCGTGGATGCCGAGCTTGACGTCGCTGGAGCCGTTGGGGCGATCGGTGCGCAGGTGGCGATCGATCGGAATCAGCGGGAAATCCCGGCCATCCTCCGCCGCGCGCTCGCCCGCGCGCGCGCCGAGCACCATGCCCTCGAGCAGCGAGTTCGAGCCCATGCGGTTGGCGCCGTGCAGGCCCGAGCTCGAGCACTCACCCGCCGCCCACAGGCCCGGCACGCTCGTGCGCCCGTCGGCGTCGACCTGGATGCCACCGATCATGTAGTGCGCACCGGGGCGCACCGGGATCGGATCCTTCGCGATGTCGATGCCGAAGTAGCTGCAGATGCGGCTGATGTGCGGGAAGAGCTGGTGCGGGTCCTTCTCGAGGTCGCTCAGGTCGAGGTAGACGCTGGTGTCGTTCGTCTTGACCATGCGGTCGAAGCACGCGCGGCTCACCACGTCGCGCGGAGCGAGCTCCGCCGAAGGGTGGTACTCCGGCATGAAGCGCACGCGGTCCTTGTCGAGCAGGATGCCGCCGGCACCGCGCACGATCTCGCTGATCAGCACGCGCGCCGCCCCCGCGATGTACAGGCACGTCGGGTGGAACTGGAAGAACTCCGGGTCGCGCAGCACCGCGCCCGCGCGGAAGGCCATCGCCACTCCGTCGCCGGTCGCGATCGCGGGGTTGGTGGTCTCACGGAAGAGCTGGCCCGCACCTCCCGTCGCGAGGATGACCTGCGCGGCGGAGAACGCGACGAGCTCGCCACGTTCGGTCTGGCTGAGCACGCCGATCACGCGACCGTTGGCACCCGAGATCAGGTCGATCGCGAAGTTGTTCTGGAAGACGGCGATGTCGGGATGGCGAGCGACCGCCGCAGCGAGCGTGCGCTGGATCTCGACGCCCGTCGCGGCGCCGCCGGCGTGCACGATGCGGTAGTGCGAGTGCCCGCCCTCGCGCGACAGGTCGAGCTGCCCCTGCGAGTCGAGGTCGAACTTCGCGCCCCACTCGAGCAGGCGTCGGATCGACTCCGGGCCGCCGCGCACGACGCGCTCGACGGCTTCGACATCGCAAATCCCGCAGCCGACGACGAGCGTGTCCGCCACGTGCGACTCGATCGAGTCCTCCGGGCTGAGGACGGCGGCCATGCCCCCCTGCGCGTAGACGGTGTTGGTCTCCTGCAGGCTGTCCTTGGCGATCAGCGCGACGGAACTGCCGGCCTCGGCGGCCGCGAGGGCCGCGCTCGAGCCCGCCACGCCACTCCCGACGACGACCACGTCGAAGCGGAACATCGCGAGGCTCCTCGCCTGGAAGGGAGCCAGATAGCGCGCAACGTCGAGCGGTAGGGTCTTGAGTCGGTCCATGGATCGGGAAGTCGCCGAAGGGCGACCGGAGGGGCCATTGTAGCCCGGAGCGAGGTCCTACCTATCGGCGCAGGCCTGTGTGGGAACCAGAAGATGGCCCGGAGTCCGGACCTAACGGGAGCCTAGGCCTGTTCGGTGGCCTCCATCGGCCTTCTCGGGGCCTTCCGGGGCATTCTCAGCGCTCTCGAACGGCCGAGCACACCCCGCGCGACCGCCGGCCAGAACTTCGGGCTAACTTTTTTGAGTCTGGGGCTGGCGGGAGCCGAGAACCGTGCTAGCGTCTCGTTAGGCAAGCGCGCGAAGCCTCGGCCCTTCGGGGATCGAGGCCCGCAGCGGGGCCGGCCGGCAGCTCCCCCGGCGTGAACGCGAACCGAACCCACCGACGCCAAGCCTCACCGAAGGACCCACTCGCCATGGCCCAGATCTTTCACGACGCCCGCAAGGAAGGCCTGACCTTCCTGTTCTTCCTCGGCCTGATCGCCTTCACCTTTCTCGTGTAGCGCGCCGCCCTCGCAGCCTTCCCGTACTTCCCACCGCACCCGATCCACGCAGCGTGCAGCCCCGTCCCCACAGCCCAAGTCCTCGCTACGCTCGGCGCCCTGTGCCTGCGCGCAGCGCGGCGGCTGCTCGGACGCCTGCCGTTGCAATCCCAATGGAGTCACCGTGCCCCAAGTTGCCCTGACCAAGCGCCAGCTTCAGATCCTCGACTTCTACCGCGCCTACATCGCGGAGAACGGCATCAGCCCGACCCTCGAGGAGGTGGCGCAGAACTTCGGAGTGAACAAGGTCACGATCTTCGGCCACGTGGCCGAGCTCGAGCGCAAGGGTGTGCTCGTGCGTTCGGCCAAGGGCGTCAGCCGCGGCATGTTGATCGCTGACCGCTCGGAGCCCGGCGAGGCTTCGTCGGCAAGTTCGGTCACGATCCTCGGTCGCATCGCCGCCGGCGCGCCGATCGAGACCATCGAAGCGCCCGAGACGCTCGAGCTCGGTGACCTGATCCCCAAGGACCGCGACGTGTACGCGTTGCGGGTTGCGGGCAATTCGATGATCGAGGACGGCATCCACGACGGCGACATCGTGCTGATCGAGCGGCGCACGTCCGCCCGCGATGGCGAGATGGTCGTGGCGGTGCTGCCCGACGAAGAAGCCACGCTCAAGCGCATCTACCGCGAGCCGGGTGGTTTCCGCCTCCAGCCCGCGAACAAGGACCTTTCGCCGATCCACGTCACCAGCGTCGAGGTGCGGGGCGCCGTGATCGGCGTGATCCGCCGCTTCTAGCCACTCCACCGTCGGCATTTCTTTCGAGCCGTTTCCGGGCCCTCGTGGCGCTCGGGAGCGGCTCGCGCCACTTGGGGCCAGCTCTCGAACGCTCCGCCGTCGTTTGCCGCTGGCGCACGAGCCGCGTAGCCTGAGTCCGGGCGTCGCTCGCGCCCGCCGAGGTTCCCTTGCTCCGCGCGGCCATCGCTCGACTCTTTCGCCACAGCCTGATCTACGCGCTCGCCGAGCAACTCGGACGCCTCGCGGGATTCCTGCTGCTGCCGCTGACGACCGGGTTCCTGACCGAAGCCGAGTTCGGCGTGCGCGAGATCCTGGCGACGACGCTCGCGCTGCTCGCGCAAATTTCCGGGCTCAACATCACGGCGGCGATGTCGCGCTTCTACTTCGAGGAGCGCGACGAGCGCGAGAAGCTGGCGGTGTTCAGCACGGCGTGGCTCACCGTCGGAGCGACGGCAGCGGCGCTCGCGGGCGTGCTCGCGACGATGTCGGGCACGCTGGCGAGCTGGTTCCCCGTGGACGCGGCGGGGCTCGACCACTACCTGCGCCTCTCGCTGGCGATCTTCGTGTTCCAGATCTTGCGCGAGGTCCAGAACAAGATCCTGCAGACGCTCGAACGGTCCGCGACGTTCGCGACGCTCTCGGTCTCCAAGCTCGTCGTCGAGATCGGGCTGCAGATCTACTTCCTCGCCGGGCTGAAGCTTGGCCTGGAAGGCCTCCTGTTCGCGGTGCTGCTCGCCGAGGCCGGATTCGCGGCGATCACGGCGCTGATCCTGCTGCCGTCGATCGGCCTGCGTTTCCGACCGGGGCTCTTCCGCGCGATGTTCGCGTTCAGCCTGCCGCTCGTGCCCAACGGCGTGCTGCAATTCGGCCTGCACTCGGCGGACCGCTACGTCGTCGGCGGCGTCGGCGGCGACACCGCCCTCGGCCTGTACGCGCTGGCGTACAAGCTCGGGTACATCCCCAACTACCTCGTGCTCGGGCCGTTCCTGCTGATCTGGTACCCGTTCGTGTTCTCGCTGGGCGCGCAGGAGCGCCAGCGCGAGATGGTCGGCCGGCTCGCCCCCTATTTCCTGTTCCTCATGTCTGCCGCGGTCGTCGGCGTCGGCGTCTTTGCGCACGAGCTCGTCGGCGTCGCCGGCTCGCGCCCGGGCTTCCACCGCGCGTGGGTCGCGATTCCCTTCGTCGCGCTCGGCTACTGGTTGTGGGGGCTGTTCCAGGTGCTGCAGACGGGCCTCTACGCGGCGAAGAAGACCCGGCCGCTGCCGCTGCTGACGCTCGCGGCGCTGCTGGTGAACCTGTACCTGAACTTCGTGCTCGTCCCCACGCTCGGCTTCGCGGGGGCCGCGGTCGCGACGGTGCTGACCTTCGCGACGCTGTGCATCGCGACCGAGCCCGTGGTGCGCGAGGTGTTTCCAGTCGCCTACCCGTGGCGCAAGATCCTCGCGCCGATCGTGGTGGGCGCGATCGCGATCTTGCTCGCGAGCCTGCTGCCCGACACTTGGAGCCCGACCGCGCTGCTCGGAACGCGCGTCGGCCTGTTCGTCGCCTGGGCGCTCGCGGCCTGGTTCGGGCTCGCCTTCGACGCCACGGAACGTGCGGCGGCCGTCAAGGAACTCGCAATCCGGCTGCAGGGCCTGCGCGCGCGCGGGAAGCCCTCGGGCTAGACTCTGGCTCTTCCCCGGAACATGGGTGCCAGCTGGAACGAACTGCGGCGCGTGTGCCAGTTGCCCGTGAGGGCTGGCAACGACGTCGCGGGCCTGCTCTTCGGCGATCACGCCTCGCTCGTGATCACCAAGGTCTTCGTCGACCTCAACCTGAGCCCCAACTACGCCTCCGTCGGTTTCTTGGTCGCAGGCCTGCTCGGCGCTGGCCTGCAGGTCGGGACGGGTGCCTGCGCGCTGGCCGGAGCGGTGCTGCTCGTCCTGTACTACGTGCTCGACTGCGTCGATGGCGAAGTCGCGCGTTGGCAGAAGGTCGTCAACGTCCACTGGGGCTATTTCGACTACCTGTTCCACATGCTGATCAAGCCGCTCGCCTTCTTCGGCATCGGCTTGGGTTGCCACCTCGCGGGCGACACGACCTGGCCGCTGGTCGCGGCGTTCGCGGCCGCGGTCTCGACCCTGTGGCGCAAGATCCTGATCGAGATTCCCGGGATCCTGTTCCTCAAGGATGTGCTGCGCAAGGGAACGGCGCAGCGGCTGGCTGACGCTTCGCCGAACGCAACTTCGAGCCCCATGCCGTCCTCGGGTGGGAAGGCGCCCGAGCCGTTTCGCCTGCGGGCCGACCTCGTGACACTGCGCGCGATCCTCACCAACTTCGACGTGGGGCTCCTGTTCCTCACGGTCGCTTCCGCGCTCGACGTCGCGTTCGACGCGCCCAACTTCGGCCCGCTGGGAACGCACTCGTTCCGCGCGCTGTGGCTCGCCTACTACGGCGCGCTCCTGCCGCTCGATTTCCTCGACTACCTCGTGACGTACCTGCGCAAACGCCACTTCTCGACGGAAATGACGCGCTTGCTCTCCGCGGCGCACGACTTCCGCGCCGAAGAGCGCGAGCAGCGCTGACGCGTCCCGCGCCGGCTCAGTCTTCCTGACCCGGCTTGGTCTTCGGGTTGGCGACGAAGAACGGTCCGAGGGCCAGCCCGTCGATGCGGCCGTCGAGGAAGGCGCGGATCGCGTCCTCGGGACTGCACACGATCGGCTCCTCGTGCATGTTGAAGCTCGTGTTGATGAGCGAAGGCGAGCCCGAGAGCTTCTCGTGCTCCGCGAGGATGTCGTAGTAGCCCGGGTTGACCTCGCGCCGCACGAGCTGCGGCCGCGCGGTGCCGTCGACGTGCACCGCCGCGGGGCAGGTCGCCTTCATGAAGTCCGTGCAGTCGAACGTCAGCGTCATGAACTCGGCCGCGTGCTCCCCTCCGGCGAGGTGGTGGTAACAGCGCGAGCGCGCTTCCCACAGCGTGACCGGCGCGAAAGGCATGAACTCGGTGCGCCCCAATCGCTTGTTGAGCCACTGGTTCACCTTGGGCTCGCGGCCGTGGTAGAGGATCGAGCGGTTGCCGAGTGCACGCGGCCCGTACTCCATGCGACCGTCGAAGCGGGCGATGACCCAGCCCTCGTGGATGCAACGTGCGAGATGCTGCGCCATCGACGCGGGTCGCTCGCATTCGAGCCCGGCCGCGCGCACGGCCGCGAGCAGGCGCTCCTCGCCGAACTCCGGCCCCCAGTAGACGTCGCGGATCGACTCGCGCACGCCGCCGGTCCACGACAGTTGCATCGCGAGGCCGGTGCCGCAGCCGCCGTCGCCCATGTTGGGGTAGATGAAGATGCCCTCGACGCCCTCCACCTCGTGGATGCGCTGGTTCATCTTCACGTTGGCCGTGACGCCGCCCGACAGCACGACGTGGCGCGCTCCCGTTCGCGCGAGCCAGTGCCGCACGAGGTCGCAGGCGAGGATCTCGAGCGCGCGCTGGTAGGCCGCCGCGACGTCGACCATCGGGAATTCCGCAGCGAGGTGCCGCGAGAAGTACACGTTGAGGTTCTGGTAGAGGCGGAGGTCGCCGGGCTGGCCGCGATCGGCGCGGCCGAGCAGCACGTCGGTGAGCACGTCGGGATCGCCGTAGGCCGCGAGGCCGACGATCTTGCCGGCGTGGCGATCCGGCCGGAAGCCGAGCGAGGACGTGACCATCTCGTAGAAGCTGCCGAGCGAGTGCGGGAAGCGCAGGTCGGCGAGGCGCTCGAGACGACCACCTTCGCCGAGGCTCACGGAACCCGCGAGACCGCTGCCGTAGCCGTCCAGGGTGACGACGAGCGCGCGCTCGAACCCCGATGCCAGATAGGCGTTCGCCGCGTGCGAGAGGTGGTGTTCGCTGCGCTCGAGCTTCGCTCGCAGGCCCAGTTGCGCGAGCCCACGTTCGAGCTCGCCCTGCCAGTGGCGATGTTCCTGCGCGGCGCGCTGCGCCCAGTCGCGCGAGCGGCTGGTCGCGACCCGCTTCGACCACGGTTCGCTCGCGCCGGCGACGCGGTAGAAGAGCTCCTTCAGGAAACCCTTGCGCTTGCGCTGGTTGGGGCTCGCGAGTCCCTGCACCGGCTCGGTCCGCTGCGGCACGCGCGCCCGCGCGGCGGCGAGCGCGCGGGATAGCCCGGGCGCACGGAACGTCGACTGGAACTCCTGTTCCGCCGCCATCGACTTGTCGATCAGCGCCGCCTCCTTGTCCCAGCTCAGGAAGGGATAGGCGATGCGATCGACCTGCTCGGGCCGAACGCGACCGGCCTGGAGCGCGGCCGTGATGGCCTTCGCGGGAAAACCGTCCTGCTGCTTGACGCGGGAGAAGCGCTCTTCGCCGGCGGCGAAGAGAACGCGACCGTCGACCACGAGCGACGCCGTCGCGTCCTTGTCGAGCGGGGAGATTCCGAGAACGATCATGAGAGCTTGGTGGGCGCCAGCGAACGGTGGACCTCGGCGGCGGTCATCGAACGGCCGCCGACCGACGAATGGAAGAAACGGTAGTAGCGCGCGAGCCGATCGAGGAACTCGTCGAGTTCGCGCTCGTTGCGCACGTAGGGCGTGCACCCGGGCAGGAACGACGGGCTGTGGAGCCCGAGCACGAACACGCGCGCGCCGCGGTCGAGCAGGCTCTCGGTGAGCCGCTCGAGCGTCGCGAGGTCGAAACCTTCCGGGGAGAGGCGGACCCGCTCGAGAGCGCGCGTGCGCGCGAGCACACCGGGCACCCGCAGGGAGCGCAGCGGCGGAGACTGGCTCAGCCGATGCAGGTTGGGGCCGGAACGGGAGAGGAATCCGAGGTAGCCGCCGGTCACCGGCAGGGCGAGCAGCTTGCGCTCGCGGCCGAACCAGAACGGCTCGGGGGAGAAGTCGCTGTAGTCGGGGCCACCCTCACCGGAGTAGTCGAAGGCGGGGCTGGCGCTCAGGTCGACGCTGAACCCCTCCTCCTCGAGCAGGCGCGCCGTGTTGGGGCCGAAGCCGTAGCGCCCCGCCTGATAGGAACAGGGACGGACTCCGAAGCTCGCTTGGATCGCATGGGCGAGCTGGCGCAGCTTGTGGTGCTCGAGCTCTCCGGGCAGGTTGCCGGGGAAGGAGTGCCGCACGCCGGGCGGGTCCTCGAAAGGCGGGTTGACCCAAGGATGTAGGTGTGCGCCGATTTCGCAGCGTCCGGATGCGTGGATCGCGCCGAGGCTCGCGATGCTGATCGGATCCGTCGCGATCGGGTGGTCGACGATGTAGGTCGGCCGAACGCCCGAGTCGTCGAAGACCCGCTGGCCACGTTCGAGGTGCTTGGCCGCCTCGACCGAGCGCTGCCGGGGGTCGAAAGGGCCGCTCCAGTCGAACTCCTCCTCCGTGCTGATAGCGGTGACGAGTGTCGGTCGCCAGTCCTCCGGCCAGTGCACGGGCGCGCGGCCTTCGCACGGAAACGCCGGGCGCGCAGGTTGTTCGACAGGCAGCGACATGGGTGAACCGCCGGACGCCGGGAGCGCGTCCCGGGCGGGCGAGCCGCGCTATATTGTCAAAGGAAGCACAAGCTGCCGAGGTCCCGGCGCGATCTCTTCCACGAACCGGAAACTCCTTCCCCTCCTGTCTCGAGCACCATGTTCCGCACGATCCGACCTCCGGCGCTCCGACGCGCCGCATGGACGGCGCTGGCGTCGGCGGCCCTCGTCCCGTCCGTCTGGTGCCAGAGCCCGCTCGAGCCGCTCGGAACCGAGTTCCTCGTCAACGCCTCGACCAACTACAACCAGTACTGGCCGCGCGTGGACTTCGCGCCGGATGGCTCCCGGATCACGTTTTCCTTCGTCAGCGGACAGGACCCGTTCGCGCGGCACTTCAGCCCGAGCGGCACGCCGCTGACCGGCAACCTGACCTGCAACCCGACCCTCAACGTCCACGTGCAGGATGAGTCGGAGATCGCCTGCTCGACCGATGGACGCCAGCTCGTGGCGTGGTCCGAGCGGCACGGCTACGACGGCGAGATCATGGGGATTTTCGGCCGCATCTTTCTCCCCAACGGTTCGCCGCTCGGCCCCGAGTTCCAGATCAACGAGATCTGGCAAGCCTCGCAGTGGCGCCCCCTGATCGCGCGCCATCCCGATGGCGGGTGGGTCGTGGCATGGTCAGGAGATTGGGACGGCGACGCCATGATTCGGGTCGTCAACTCCGATGGGACCTTCCGCACCCCGGACATCCGCGTCAACACCTTCGACAACGGGGCCCAGGTCGACCCCTGCGCCGCGGTGGCCCCGGACGGGACCATCTTCGTCGCGTTCGTGGACTTCTCGGGCTACGCGGGCATCGGGAGCGGGACGAACCTCTGGGGGCGAACCTTCGACAGCAGCGGCGCTCCGCTTCAGCCGGCACCCTTCCCCCTGAACAGCAGCGGCTACACGGCAACCGACCAGCGCGAGCCGCGCGTCATCTGCGATTCGCAGGGCCGCTTCCTCGTCGTCTGGGAGGACCAGAGCAAGGACGGTGGTGGCTACGGGGTCTTTGGCCGCCGTTTCTCGACTCAGGGCACGCCGCTCGGGCCGGAATTCCAGATCAACCTCAACTCCGCCGGCTCCCAGCGCAACCCCAAAGCCGCCGTCGACAGCGCTGGCAACGTCGTCGTAGCCTGGGAGGATCGCTCCACCGGGGATGCCGACGTCTGGCTCCAGTACTACGACCCCTCGGACAATCGCGTCGGCCCGCCGCTGCAAGTCAACACGGCCATGGCGGGCGACCAGAAGAGCGTCGGCATCGCAATCGCGCCGGACGGAGAACGCGTGGTGGTCACCTTTGAAGGCCCGGGAGTCTCGACCGATGTCTACGCGAGACTCTACGAGCGTTACGAAGGCCCGGGCACTTACTGCACGGCCAAGGTCAACTCCCTCGGTTGCAGTCCGACCATTGGCTGGACAGGCACGCCGTCGCTGAGTGGGCCTGACGACTTCCATGTCACGGCCGGCAACGTCCTCAACCAGAAGAACGGCCTGTTGTTCTGGGGCCTCGGTGGCGGAGCGCTCCCTTACTACGGCGGAACCCTGTGCGTGCAACCACCCGTGTTCCGGACCCCGGCCCAGCAATCCAACGGAAACACCTCGAGCTCGGACTGTTCGGGCGCGTACGACTTCGCCTTCAGCCAAGCCTACATGGCCTCCAAGGGCCTGCAGGCCGGGACGAAGGTCTTCACGCAGTTCTGGAGCCGGGACCCAGGATTCCCGGGCAGTTCGTCGATTGGCCTGACGAACGGGCTCAGCTTCGAGCTCCGGCCGTAGGTTCAAGGCCGCGGGACTGACCCGGTCGGGCGGTACGGCACGGGCAGCAACCCTCTCGGCCCCGACCCCCTCCCGTACTCGAGGTCCGGGCCAGGGCGTTCGAAATGCCCGCAAAAGAGCGCGCAGGGGAGATCACGTCGTACGAGTCCGGCGGATCCATCCCCGCGAAGCTCGCGCAAGCGCGACGCCCGGGGCGTCAGTTCACTTGCGCGTCGCTGCCCACGCCCAAGGCGTGAG
>JABWBL010000071.1 GCA_013360535.1 Planctomycetaceae bacterium | reverse complement strand
AAGACGATGGTGCACAGGTGCGCTGCGTGTGCTTTCGCGGCACCGCACGCTATCTCAAGTTCAAACCGCAGGACGGCATCGCTGTACTGGCGCGGGGCCCGACCTTCCCACTACGCTCCTCCACGCCATGAACACCCAGCTCGACTATTCGATCGACGGCGACGATTTCCAGTACGTGCAGGTGCGGCTCGCGCCGCGCGACGCGGTGCGGGCCGAGCCCGGCGCGTTCGTGTGGATGGAGAACGGCATCGAGATGGAGACCTCGACCGGCGGCGGCGTGCTGTCGGGCCTCAAGCGCATGATCGGCGGCGAGAGCTTCTTCGTCACCACGTTCACCAACCAGGGCGGCGCGCCCGCGACGGTGGCGTTCGCCGCGCCCTACCCCGGCAAGGTGCTGCCGATCGACCTGTCGCGCGGGACGGTGCTCTGCCAGCGCGACGCCTACCTGTGCTCGACCACCGATGCGCAGATCTCGGTCGCGTTCACGCGCCGCTTCGGCGCCGGCCTGTTCGGCGGCGAGGGCTTCATGCTGCAGCGCATCGAGGGCCGCGGCACGGCCTTCCTGCACGCCTCGGGCTCGGTCGTCGAGCGCACGCTCGGCCAGGGCGAGACCCTGCGCGTCGACACGGGCTGCATCGTCGCGATGGAAGCCGGCGTCGACTACGACATCCAGATGGTGCGCGGCGTGAAGAGCTTTCTGTTCGGCGGCGAGGGCCTGTTCTTCGCCGTGCTGCGCGGCCCCGGACGCGTGTGGCTGCAGACGCTCCCGTTCTCGCGCCTCGCCGGCCGCCTGATGGCCGCCGCCGGAGGTCGCAAGGAGCAAGGTGGCCTGCTCGGCAACCTGCTGCAGGGCGACAACTGACGCGCGTCCGTTCGAGCGCCCGACGCGTTGGACCCGCGTCCGTTCGAGTTCGACGCGTTGGACCCCGCGTCAGTTCGAATTCGACAGGCCGAAGGACGCACGCACGTCGGCGCGGTTGAGGACCATCAGGGCCCAGATCGCGAACGGCAGGCCGAAGACACAGCAGCAGCCGGCGCCCGTGCAGGGGAGCAGCGCGACGATGGCGGCGCCCATGCAGGCTCCGTGGTGGCGCAGCTTGGTCATCTGCCAGCCGCCCCACGCCACGTAGACGGACAGTCCGACCTTGGCGAGCTCGAGGAGGATCCCGATGGCGCCGACCGCGCCGAGCAGCGGGCTGTTGAAGAACTGCTGGGCGATCGGCGGCAGCTGGCGGCCGTCCTCCGCGGCGGACTCGAGGATCTGCTGCTGGAGCGGCATGCCGAAGATCGAGATGGCGGTCATCACCAGGCCCCACAGGACCGACAGCACGCCCCAAGCGGCGAGCAGAAGTCCGGGAATGCGCACCTTCTCCGCAGGCTGGGTGGTCTCGCTCATGCGCCGGAGCATGGTGCGGCCGACGCTCCGACGCCAGTAGGCAGCGACCGAGCAGCGGCACCCGGCCGCCCGCGCTCAATCGACGTACCCCAGTCCCGCGAGCGCCCCCAACGCGCCTTTGGCCCCGGCTTTCGCCGCCGCGTCCCGGATCGCGTCGCCGCAGCGGGCCAGTTCCGCGTCCCCGGCATGGACTTCGAGCCCCTTGGCGAGCACCGCCACCGCCGAGTCGAACAGCGCGCTCTGCGTGAGCTTGCCCAGCACGCTCCGCCACTCCTTCGAACTCGCCGCGCTCGGATCGGCGCCCGCGAACTCGAGGAACGCGAGCTCCCCACGCCGCGGTGCCGTCGGAGACTCGCCTTCCTTGGCCTGCCGCAGGGCGCGTTCGAAGTCCTCGCGATCGAGCAAAATCAGGGCCTCGACGCGACCGAGCTTCGCACGCTTCCAAGCCGGATCGGTCTGTGGCAAGGCGCCGAGCGCGCTCTCGTAGCGCTCCAGCGCCTCGTGCACGGCCCCGCGGCCGAGCGCCTGCGACGCGCGCCCGACCTCGAGCGCCGGATCAGCACCCGTGCAGGCCACCAACCCCGGCAGGACCAACACGACGACTCGGGCCGCGGCCTTCGCTCGAACGAACATCCAGACTCTCGCTCCCGTTGCAACGGGCTGGCGAAAGGACGCTCAGGGGTGATTCCGAGCCTATCCGGAAGGCCCGGAGCCGCAAGAGCTACAAGTAGCCGAGGCCGGCGAGGCTGCCGAGCGCGTCGGCGTCGCCGGCGTTCTCCGCGGCGACCTTGATGGCGTCGCCCATGGCCTTGATGTCCGCGTCGCCGGGGTGCTGCTTGAGGCCGGCCTCGAGGATCGCGATCGCTTCCTTGAACTTGGCCTTGGCCGTCAGCTTGCTCATCACGTTGCGCCAGTCCTTCGACTCGGCCGACGTGTCCGCGGCCCCCGCGTAGGCGAGGAACTCGGTCTTGGCCCGGTCGGGCTCGAGCTGGATCAGGGCCTCGATCTGGCCGAGCTTCGCGCGCTTGAAGGCGGGGTCGCTCGCGGGCAGCTTCACGAGCGCCTTCTCGAAGCTCTCCTTGGCGGCCTTCCAGTCGCTCTTGCCGAGCGCGGTCGAGCCGGCCGTGACGTTCTCGGCGGGCGTGGCGTCACCCCCGCAGGAGGTGACCGAAGGGGCGAGCAGCGCGAGGCTGAGGGCGAAGAGCAGGTGCGGACGCATCATGGTGGTGAGAAACGTACCCGCCTGAAGCGGGCGAGGCTGGGACAGGACTCCCGGGGGCTTGGGCAGAGCTTACGGCGCGCGTGCGGCCGGCGCGGGTGACGCTCTGGATGGCGCCGCGGCCTTGCGCCGCAAACCTTTGACCTGCAAGGGCTTGGGACGGACGGCCGGGCGCGGTCCGAGGCCCGCCGCGAGGCTCGACACTCCAATCACACTCCGATTGGAGTACGTTTTCCCGTTCCCGGCGGCCGATTCCCGCTCCGGAACGCTCAACCTTACCTCCCCCCAAGCCCGAGCGTCTCCCCCGTGCGTGAGCCCAAGGTCACCGTCAAGATCCCGCGCCCGCTGTATCGCAAGATCCAGCAGGTGGTCGACGGATCGGGCTTCAGCTCGCCGACCGACTTCATCGTGTACGTGCTGCGCGACGTGATGGGGGAGCACGACCCCAAGCAGGCTGCGGAGAGCTACTCCGAGGCCGAGCTCGAGGACGTCAAGCGCAAGCTCAAGAACCTCGGGTACCTGTAGCCGGGCACCCCGAGCCCTTTCCACCAACGCCAACCCCGCCTGAACGCCATGGGACTGTTCGACTTCCTGAAGAAGAAGCCCGCTTCGCCTCCGCCGACCGGACCGCGTCCGATGCCGCGCCCGCTCGGCGGCCTCGCGCCGCACCCGCAGCCGCAGGCGGAGAACAACTTCATCATCATCACGCTCGACAGCTGCCGCTACGACTCGTTCATGCGCGCGGCGCCGAAGATCATCCCCAAGCTCTCGGGTGGCAAGGTCGAGAAGCGCTACAGCTACGCGAGCTGGACCGCGCCCTCGCACTACAACCTGCTCACCGGCCTCCTGCCGCACACGACGCCGCCGAACGTGTACGCGTCGGAGTACTACAAGGAGGACTTCTTCAACTACAACGCGCGCCTGGGCGCCAAGGGCGTCGACTTCGCGAAGATGGTGCCGGCCTTGTGGTTCCCCGGCTTCCTGCGCAACACGCTCGGCTACCGCACGAACGCGCGCGTCTCGCTGCCGGTGCTCAACCCGCGCACGGGCATCAACCGCGACTTCGACAGCTTCCAGCTGATGGACAAGCACAACGACATGGCGTCGATGCTGCCCACGCTGACCTTCACGACCGAGCGGCCGAGCTTCTACATGCTCAACGTCGGCGAGACGCACTACCCGTACGCCAAGCCCGACGAGGACAGCTCGATGTGGCCGCGCATCTCGGGCGTCAACGGCGTCTTCAAGAAGATGAACGAGGCCGTCGACGAGCAGGGCAACCTCGTCAAGGACGACACGGCCTTCTTCGACGACGACAAGATGGCGCAGCTGCACGAGCGCCAGGTCGACACCGTGCGTTACCTCGATCAGGTGTTCGAGAAGCTCTACGACCTGTGCCCGAAGAACACGCACATCGTCGTCACCGCCGACCACGGCGAATTGTTCGGCGAAGGCGGCTACTTCGGCCACGGTCCGATCATGCACGACAAGTGCTTCGAGGTGCCGTACCTCGAGGGCAAGATCCGCTAGGGGCGCACGCCATGAGCACCAACAAGGGCTGCATCCTGTGGTTCACCGGCCTCTCGGGCGCCGGCAAGTCGACGCTCGCGGAGTTCGTCGCGCCGCTGCTGCGCGACTTCGGCCTCAAGGTCGAGGTGCTCGACGGCGACGAGGTGCGCGAGAACCTCTCCAAGGGCCTCGGTTTCTCCAAGGAAGACCGCGACACCAACATCCGCCGCATCGGCTTCGTCGCCAACCTGCTCGCGCGCAACGGCGTCATCGCGATCACCGCCGCGATCTCGCCCTACCGCCCGATCCGCGACGAGATCCGCTCCAAGTCCCAGGCGCCCTTCGTCGAGATCTTCGTCAACGCCCCGCTCGCCGTCGTCGAGGAGCGCGACACCAAGGGCCTCTACCGCAAGGCCCGCGCCGGCGTCCTCAAGCAGTTCACCGGCGTCTCCGACCCCTACGAAGAACCGCTCCACCCCGAAGTCACCGTCTTCACCGACCGCGAGGACATCGAGGAATCCGCCGCCAAGGTCATCGCCTACCTCGAGTCCCAGGGCCTCGTCCCCAAGGGCTCCGCCGCCAAGGTTCGGGGCTAGCGGCGACCGTTGCGTACCCGAAGTCCACGCTCGCACCAACGCCGGCGCCGCTGCTCGCAATCGCGAGCAGCGGCGCCGCGTCCGTGATCGAGGACTCAGGCGAGGTAGAGCGAGCCGCGCAGCACCCGGCCCCGGAAGTCGACGCCGTCTTCGCGAAGTTGCGCTCGTACCTCTTCCGGATCCAGCTCCACAAGCTCATCCGACTTCAACCTTGACGCTCTCCGGCAACGGTCGAGCGTGCGCGAGACCGCACGTTCTGGATGGAATCCCTCGGCCAGCATCGTCGCGCCGAGAGGCGTCAACACGAGACCCGCCTCGTCGTGCTCGATCGCGGTCCGGTTGCGCAAGCGCTCGCGCACGGACTCGAGGAACAGGTTCGAACCGAGCCCCGCGCAGCGCGCCACGACATCGTCGAGGCTGGGGCACACCCCTAGTTCGACGAGCCGAAGAACGAGCGTCTCGATCGCGAGCAGGGGATCCTGAATGGAGTACTCGAGCACGGGTTTGAGCTTGCGTTGCATGGGAATCTCCTTGTTCAGGCGCAGCGCAGGATGGAGTTGCGCTTCTGCAGGGTTTCGAGGATCGAACCGTAAACGGGAACTGGCGCGGAGTGCGAGGGGAGCTGGACCAGCGCTTTGGAGAAGCTCGCGCGGCATCCGACGATGCAGAGGAACCGGCGCGCACGGGACATGGCGACGTTCACGCGCCGGAAGTCGGTGACGAACGGCGAGTCGGACCGGAAGCCCGTCCGCACGAGGCTCAGCACGACGAACTCGGCCTCGGAACCCTGGTAGCTGTCGACGGTGTCGACCCGACAATTCAGGCCGATCAGTCCGCCTGCTGCTGCGAGCTCGTCCAACTTGCGGCGCAGCAGCTCTTTCTGCGCCTTGTAGAAGGTGATGCATGCGACGGGGAGCGCGGGCCCAAGCACCAGCAGGCTGTCGGACTCGCAGCGCGTGTCGGGACGGACCGGGTGGCCATCCAGCCAGTACGTCCATTGAAGGCCCTCGGGGAGCTTGGTCCCCCCGACAGGCTTGAGGAGTTCGCTGGCGAGCTTGCCGGCGTAGCGTTCGCCGAGCCTCAGCTTCAAGTACGGGAGCTTCGTCACCCCCGCGACCTGACTGGCAAGGTCCCGGACGAGGTCGACGAGAACACGGGCTTCACCGGGATTCTGGCGGGAGGTGCCGCAGCGATCTTCCTTGTGCGAGCCACCCGTATCGATCCACAGCGTTCCGGTATCCGCGGCGACGTCTCTCCTCAGGATCTGCGGCCCAAACGGCAGGGCGCGCGACCGCAACGTCACGTGAGGAGCATCCTCCAGGCCGTTCTCGTAGAAGCGCGAGACCATCTCACGGATGAACGGGTGCATGCGGTGCTGCTCGTTCAGCGTCGCCAGCGCTCCGTCAACTCCTTCTGCCTGTTCCTTGCAGTTCTTGAAATAGGGTTCGTCGACGAGCTCGCGGGCTGCTGCCAGGCGATCGGGGTCGAGGCTGCCTGCGGCCTGCTCCAGCGTCTGGCGCAACGACTGCTCGTCGTCGCGGAAGACTGGGGGGAGCTGGCAGTGATCGCCGACGAGCACCACTTTCGTGCCACGGACCAGCGCCGGGAGCATTTCGACCAACGTCGCCTTGCTGACTTCGTCGATGATCACGAGATCGACCGCCGAGATGCCGCAGCGCTCGTCGAGGCGAGCGGCTTGTGAGCAGGTGCAGCCGATCAGGTTCACGCTGCGTCGATAGGGCTCCCAGAGTTCGTTGATCGCACGTTTCTCGTGCTCCTCGCCGTCCTTCGGCGCTGCATCCAGGAAAGCCTGAACCGCGCTCTTGGCATGAGCAAGTTCCTCGGGGACGTCCGTGAGCGCCTCAATCCGACGGAGGAAGCTGCCCACGGCGACCTTGTCGAGCACGTCCTTCACGTTCTCGTCCGTGCGTTGGATGTCCTTTTGCGCGAGGCGCAGGGGCCGCATCCCCTTCAGCTGCTTCACGCGCGACACCGCGTTGTCGACGGCTGCGTTCGCCTGGGACACGACCAGCACGCGGAGTCCGGCGGCGACTGCGCTCTGGCTGATGGCGCGGATCACTTCGGTCTTGCCAGTGCCCGGAGGCCCCCAGATGAAAGTGACCTCGCGCGCTGACAGCGCGGCTTCCACGGCCGAGCGCTGAGCTGGACGGAGTTTTTCCGCATCAACGATGGGGATGGCGGGCCACACCTCCGGCGGCAGCTCGCGGGCCTCGGCAGGATTGATCAGTGCTGTGGCGAGATGGGGGTTCTGGATCTTGGCGTCGCGCAGTTGCCCGAGCGCCGCACGCTGGCGTTGGAGGACCGTGAGGTCCGGGCGTGTGGCCAGCGTGACCTCCGTGCCCGCGGGGAATGGAGGTACCTTGCTGCCTCTGGAGACGTCGAGCGAAAGCTCAGTGTCGTCGTCGTCGTCGTTGTGCGTGCCGAGACTGACTCGTGCGTTCATGCCCAGCCCCCAGATCAGTTCCAGATCTCCTGAGGAAAGGAGCTCGCGCTCGTGCATCGCGGGACTTGCCGCGAGAGCGATGCGGACACTGCCGCCACCATCGTCGACCGAGAGCACCGAGGCTGGCAGCTGGAGCGTCTTGAGCCGCGCAAGTTCCTCCAGACACTCCAGCAGTTCGCTCCATCGCTCCCACTGCGCCGGCACGTCGTGGCGCCAGCTCGGCAGCGTGCTGAAGGACCCACCTTCGGATTGGGGGATGCCCGGGCCGTCTTCCGCCAGCAGACCGGCCACGGTCCGTTCGTTCTCCCGCGGCGGCCTCGCTCCTTCGAACTCGATCCACACCAGTCGGAAGTGGACCCTGCCCGGCGAGAACGCATCGCGACCCTGGGCGAGTTCACTCTGGACCTCAAGGCGCAGGCCCGGTTCGTCGAGCGGAAGCGAGCGCACGTAGAACAGGTCACCCGTTCTGGAGTTCACGCTTCGGCCCGGGGCTCTGGAGATCGCGAGCTCGCGTCCGAAGACGAATCGCTGGAGCAAGGCGCGAACGAGCTCTGTCGTTCCCGGGTTGGAGTCCCTCTGGACATCGAGCAGTTCGATTGCCGCGTTCAGCACGTGGCGGTGGTGTTTCTCCGCGAGCATCGACGTGAGTCGCGCAGGTTGTGAGAGTTCGAATCTTCGGTTGTTCGTATCCATGTGTGGGGGCAGAACGGGGGCCTTGACTCGCGTTGGCGCGAGCGAGAGTTGGGGAGGAGAACTTCCGTCGAGCGCCGCGGCGCCCGAGAGAAGCTGGGTCGCTCGGAGGCGCTCTCGACCAGCGCGCATCAGCCTCGCCGGCCTCGATCAACCTCCTCGAGAACCGGGCTTCGCGAGGGCGCTCGTGGAACTGAAAGGAACGCTGGAGGGATGGCAACGCACGTGCCGGGCCTCGGAATCTCTCCGGTGATGGCGGGTTTGCACCTGCGCGCCCTCACCACGCGCAACGGATACGGCCGAGCCGATTCCTGGCCGCCTGGATGGCCTATCCGTTCGAACTGTCCTCGATTGGGCCCACTGACCTCTCCAGGCTTCGAAACGGCGGGTTGTGCAGAAACGGCACGGACCTTCCGCAGCTCGAAATCAACCGACGCTCGGAAACTGAAGTCGAGCAGAACGAACGGGGATTTCAGCGATTTTCGCGCACGACGCCGCAGGTCGACGCGTCAGAAGCGGAGCGTGGCTTGGGTGATGAGGCCGGAAGTGATGAGGATCGTCGTGTCGGATTGGGTGCCGTCGGGCAGGTGCCCGAGGATCGTGTAGCGGCCGTCGGGCAAGTGGTCGTCGACGACGAAGGTGGAGTTGAGCGGGACTTGGCTGGTGACCTCGACGGTGTCGTCGGGGCCGGGGACGCGACAGCTGAGCGAGCGGGTGTGGCCGTCGCGGTCGCGGATCGAGAGGGTCGCGTGTTGCTCGGGAGTCGCCTCGGGTCTCTCGATGCGCAGGAGCACGCGGCCGCAGAGCTCGACCTCGAACTCCAGCGTCGCCGTCGCACCTTCGGTGATGGTCACGGTCTTGCGCGTCGGATTCCTTGCGTAGAGCTCGGGCGCACCCACGAAGGCGGGCGCGAGGCTTGCGCGGAAGGTGCCGACGGGCACGTTGCCGAACGTGCCGTCCGAGTCGGCGTCCTTCGCGCGCAGGAAGAGCACTTGGGCGTTCGAGTTCGAGTCGAGCAACCGGACGGAGAAGTCGTTGAGGCGACTTCCGGAGCGGCTGCGGACGATGACGTCGAGGCGACCGGTCGTCGTCGGCGGAAGAAGCACGAGCTCGCGGACGATCAGGTGCGCCTCATCCGGCAGGCTGAGCCGACGGAGCGATCCTCGCAGGGTGGCCTTCCACGCTTCGACCTCGCCGGTCGTCGCCTGCGAAACCGTGAACGCCGCCACGCCCTGCGAGTTGGAATGCGCGGAGCTGCGACGCTGGGGCCCGGTGAGCTGCAGGCTGGCCCCCGGCACGATCGCACCGGAGGCATCCCGTGTCTTGACGAGCAGGCCAAATCCCTCGACTCGCAACACGAGCCCGTCCTTCGGGGCCACTTGGGCCGCGTCAGCCGGCACCAGGCTCGCGGCACCGTCCAAGCGCAGCTTGTGCAGTCCCGCGGGCAGGCCGTCGAGCGCGAAGCTGCCGTCGAGGCCGGTGGTCGCTGAACGCGGCACGGCGTCGGGTCCTGCGTTGCCCAGAGTCGCTTCGATGCGTTGCAGCGGAACGGGCGAACCGTCCAGAAACTCCAGTCGGCCACGGATCGACTCCCGCGTCGCTCCCTGCGACGCAACCTCGATGTCCGCGGCCGGACCGGGACTTCCGTCGTCCCGCGCACCCGAAGGTTCGGCTCGCAGCGCGAGCGATTCCGCGCGGGGCTCCCGAACGTACCCTTCCGGCTCGGCCTCAGTCCGCGCGGCACCGACGTCGGGGCTCGAGTCCTCCGGCGCGTCGAGGAGTCCACGCAAGCACGCGACGATCACCACGATCGTGACGAACAGGGCCAGCCAGTGTCTTCGGTCGGGCAAGGCATCCTCTCGAACACGCCGATGGGACGGTCAGGAGCGCGAGTTCTTCCAAGGTCGAGCGGTGCCCTGATCCTACTTCGCGCGTTCCCGGGCCAACCCGCCTGCTGCGCTGACGTGCTCGAGCGATCGAAATCGTGGAGGGCGGGTTGTGGAATGGGCGGGGTCGGGCTAGGGTCCGCGCATCCTCATCACGAGGACGCTTCTGCGATTGCGAGCCGCGAGGCGTCCCGGGAAGCGTGGTGGGGATCCAGGGCCGACCGGTCGTCTCGACGACGGGTCGGCCCGCTTTCTTTTCCGGCGCGGTGGGCGAGCGCCGAGGCGGGCGGACGGCCCCCTGGAATCCGTGGGCTCGGCAGCGGACCCGGCTCCCGGCGACGGCGGCGTGCCGGCAGGGAACCAGTAATCGGGACCGCGCTTCCAGGGTCCGGCCGAGTCGCCGGATCGGCCCGAATTGGATCCGCTGGGTATGGCCGAGCAGCCAGGTTGCTTCGTGGTCGGCGGAGGCGATTCCGGGGCCATCGGCGGTGGCAAGTCGCAGGGTGACCGAGAGGGCCAAGCAATGAGGCCCGACGGCTTTACAGGCTGGAGGCGGGGTCATGTCTGGAACCTAAGGGTCTGGCAGCCGAAGCCGTACCCGCCTATCTTTTTTGAACCTTTTCACAAGCAACCGCGCCGCCGTGGCCGGCGCGACGACCTTCGAGTAGCGGCAACGGACCACGGAACACTTCAGTGGAGGAGATGGCGGCATGAGGATGATCGGATGGATGGCGGGTGCGTCGTTGGTTCTGGCGGCCTGCGGGGGTGGCGAGAAGGCTCCGGCGGCGGACACCACG
>JABWBL010000688.1 GCA_013360535.1 Planctomycetaceae bacterium | reverse complement strand
CGGGCAGGCTCGCGACGGGATCTTCCGTGACGCGCGCGCGCGGAAACGACCAACCGACGAGGCGCAGCGTGGTCTGGTCGCGCCCGCTCAGCTCGAGCTCCTCCCACGCACCGCCCGCGCCGATCAGGCGCAGCCCCGCGATCTCGCGCGCGAGCCGCGGCAGCACTTCGACATCGTGGTTGCCGACCACCGCGACGACACGAATGCCCGCGGCGAGCAGCTTCTCGACACCTTGCTTGAGCGGCGAGTAGGCCTCGAGAAAGTTGCGGTCGTGGTCGACGACGTCGCCGAGCAGCACGACCGCGTCGACCTTGCGACGCAGCGCCTCCTCGACCGCCTCGCGCCAGGCTGCCCGCGGCGAGAAGCGCTCGGGCTCGAACCCGGCCGGCAGCCCTTGCGGAGTGCGACCGAGATGGATGTCACCGACGGCGAAGAGTTCGAAGGCCATGGAGCAACGACCGGAAGGCGCACAGCCTGCGGCTGGACCTTGGACAAGGGCTGTCTAATGTCGCGCGTGCGACTCGTACTTGTCGAACGTCAGCGCCCGCTCGAGCGCCGCGAGGTCGACGTCCTCGCGCACGATCAGCGTCGCCGTGCCGGCCTCCTGATCGACGGCCGCCTCGCGCACGCCGGCGACCGCCACCGCGGCGGCGTGCACCTTCGGGCGACAGCCGCCGCAGCACATGCCCTCGACCTCGAACACGCGCACGACCTCGCCCGCGGCGGGCTGGCTCGTGAGCACGAGCGGCGTCGTCTCCTGCTTCGCGTTCTGGGGCGCGACGTAGGTCGGGTCCTGGGTCTTCAGCATCACGGCGGCCGTGGCACCGGCGGCGATCAGCAACAGGGCGGCGATGGCGGGCTTGTTCATGGCGAGTTCCGGACCGGGAGAGCATCGACCGCGGGTCCGGGGATGTCCAGTCCCCCACTTCGCGCGCGCCGTCCGCGCGCTTGTGGGGCCCGCACGCGGCGGCGAGAATCGGGCGCCATGAGCCACTCCGATCCCGTGCGCGCTTCCTTCGACGAGGCCCTCACCACCCTGCAGGCCTTCATGGCGGCGCCCGAGGGCCTTGCGAACGTGCAGCGCTTCGTCGAGCTCGCGGCCGACACGCTCGCCCGCGGCGGCAAGCTGCTCGCCTGCGGCAACGGCGGCAGCATGTGCGACGCGATGCACTTCGCCGAGGAATGGACCGGCCGTTTCCGCGGCAACCGCTCGGCCCTGCCCGCGGTCGCCTTTTCCGACCCGAGCCAGCTCACCTGCATCGCCAACGACTTCGGCTTCGACGAGGTCTTCGCGCGTCAGGTCGAGGCGCTCGGCAAGCCGGGCGACCTGCTCGTGCTGATGTCGACGTCGGGCAATTCACCCAACTGCCTGCGCGCCGTGGAAGAGGCGCACAAGCGCGATATCAAGGTCGTCGGCCTGCTCGGCAAGGGCGGCGGCAAGCTCAAGGGCATGGTCGACGTGCCGATCGTCGTCCCGCACGCCCAGACCTCGGACCGCATCCAGGAAGTGCACATCAAGGTGCTGCACATCGCGATCGAGGCCGTCGAGCGGCGGATGTTCCCGGCGAACTACCGCTGACCGCCGCCGAGGAAGCGGCGACCGCGGCGCTCGAGGAAGCGTTGGACCTTCTGGCGCTGCTCGGGCGTGAGGGAGTCGATCAGCGGACGGACGTGCGGCTTGACGCGTTCGCGCGTGTCCTTCACCAGCGGCTTCAGTTCCTCGCGGAGCACCTGACGCGCGCTTTCGACGTCGCCGTTGCGGCGCAGGTCGCGCGCACGGCCGGCGATCTCGCGGGCGCGCTCGCGCACGTCGTCGCGGATCGGGGCGAGCT
>JABWBL010000687.1 GCA_013360535.1 Planctomycetaceae bacterium | reverse complement strand
ATGCGCGCCCGCGCGCGGCCGAAGCGGGTCACGAGCGCGTCGTGGAGGATGTGCACCGCGCGCTCCACCTTCGCGCCGGTGAGCGTGGAGGCGACCGCGCGGAGCGGGATGTGCGTCGTCAGGAGCGCGACGACGGGCTCCGCGTCGTCCCACACGAACGCCATGAGCGGATCCCCTACTCCGAACGCGCGCCCGAGGTAGGGCGTATGGCCGTCCGCCGGTCCCTCCGCGAGCGCGAGCGACTCCTTGGAGACGGGCGCCGTGACGAGCGCGTCGTGCCGTCCCTCCCGGATGGCGGCGAGCGCGAGGTCGAGCGCGAGCCGGCGCTGTCGGTGTGGTGCGCCGAGCTGCCCGGCGTCGAATTGCGCCCGTTCCGCGCCACGGCACGCGCCGAGGGCGACAAGCTCCACTTCAGCGCCGTGCCCGACATCGGCGACCGCTCGCGCGCGTCAGTCCTGCTCTTCGGCGACCCGTATTCGTTCCCCATGGACGAGTACCTCAAGCGCCTCAACACCAACCTCCCCGGCGTTCCCGCCGTCGGCGGCATGGCGTCGGGTGGCATGGGCCCGGGGCAGAACCTCCTGATCTCGAAGGACGGCATCGAGGCGCAGGGTGCGCTCGGCGTCGTGCTCGAAGGCGCGATCGAGCTGCGTTCGGTCGTGAGCCAAGGCTGCCGCCCGATCGGGCGCCCGTGGGTCGTCACGGCCTGCGAGGAGCACCTGATCGGCAAGCTCGGCGGACGGCCGGCGCTCGATGTGCTGATGGAGACCATGACGGCGCTCGAGCCCGAGGAGCAGAAGCTCTTCCAGCGTGGGCCGTTCGTCGGCCTCGCGATCGATGCGGCGAAGAGCCAGTTCACGCGCGGCGACTTCCTCGTGCGCAACGTGCTCGGGCTGTCGCGCGACGAGCGCGCGATCGCGGTCAGCGACATCCTGCGGCGCGGCCAGACGGTGCAGTTCCTCGTGCGCGACGCGGCCAGCGCGACCGAGGACCTGACGCAGCTCATGGCCAGCGCCGCGACGGGCGGGACGGCCGCGCCCGACTCGTGCGGAGCGCTGCTGTTCTCCTGCAACGGCCGCGGCTCGCGCATGTTCCAGCGCGTCGACCACGACCTGCGCTGCGTGCGCACCGGCCTCGAGGCTGCGGTGCCCATCGCCGGTTTCTTCGCACAGGGCGAGATCGGCCCGGTCGGCGGACGCAACTTCCTGCACGGTTACACGGCGAGCGTGGCGGTGTTCCGCGCGCGAACTTAGGAGCTTTCCGGATGGAGATGGTGGCACTGGGCGCTGCGGCGCTCGCCCTGCTGGTCGCGTTGGTGGCGCTGTCGCGCGCGGGCGCGTGGAAAGGTCGCGTCGACGAGCTCGAGCGCGAATTGCGGCGCCGCACGGACGGCAACGCGCAGTCGCAGCAGTCGGACCTCGAGACGTTGCGTGCGCTGGTCGCAGTACTGGCGGAAGGCGGCAAGCTGACGCGCGAGCAGGTGCTCGAAGGGCGCCTGTGGGCCGACGCGAGCGTGCAGCAGGGTCTCGAGCTCGTGAAGCAGGGCGCGCGCGTGCTCGACGTGCGCACGCCGGGCGAGACGGCCGGAGGCGTGATTCCCGGCGCGATCCTGATCCCGGTCGACCAGCTCGAGGCGCGCGTGGCGGAGCTGCCCAAGGACGGCAAGGCGCTGCTCGTGTGCTGCGCGGGCGGCTCGCGCTCCGCGGCGGCCTGCGAGTTCCTGTCGCAGCAGGGCTTCGCGGCGCTGCACAACCTCGAAGGTGGCATGAACTCCTGGTTGGGCCCGCGCGAGCGGCCGCGGTGAGCGCGATGCTGCGCCGCGTCGGCCGCGTGCT
>JABWBL010000686.1 GCA_013360535.1 Planctomycetaceae bacterium | reverse complement strand
CGGGCCGGGCCGCGCTGGACGAGCTCCTCGGGCGGCTCGAGCGCGGCGACGAGGCCGGCGCACGCGAGGTTCTCGCGCGGCTTCGCACCCTCGCGCGTTGATTCTCTGGGGCCGGATTCACTAACCTTCCGCCTTCGGACGCGCTCCGCTCCCGCCACGCCCAGCGGGAAGGCCGTTCCGACCATGCCCGAGCTGCGCCACCTCGTCTCGATCGACGACCTCTCCCTGCCCGAGATCCGCGCGCTTTTCGAGCACGCCAGGCAGTTCGCCGAGGATCCGCGCGCCTGGTCGCACCTGTGCCCGGGCCTGATCTCCGCGAGCCTGTTCTACGAGCCGTCGACGCGCACGCGCCTGTCGTTCGAGTCGGCCATGCTGCGGCTGGGCGGCGGCGTGCTGACGGCGGCCGACATGAAGTCGACCTCGGCCTCGAAGGGCGAGTCGCTCGCCGACACCGTGCGTGTCGTCGGCGGTGCCTACGCCGACGTGATCGTGCTGCGGCATGCGAGCGAAGGGGCCGCGCGACTGGCGGCGCAGTACTCGCCGATCCCGGTCGTCAACGCCGGCGACGGGGCGCACGAGCACCCGACGCAGACCTTGTGCGACCTGTACAACCTGTGGCTCGAGCGCGGACGCATCGACGGCATTCACGTGGTGCTCGCCGGCGACCTGCGCTACAGCCGCACGATCCACTCGTTCGTGTACGCGCTCGCGCGCTTCGGCGCGAACATCGTGTGCACGCCGCAGCCGGGCTTCGAGCTGCCGGGTTACGTGATGCAGCGTCTGCGCGAGGAGTTTGGCGTCGAGCCCGTGCGCGCGGACGCGTCGCGGCTGGGCGAGCTCGCGGAGAGCTGCGACGCGATGTACCTGACGCCGCAGAAGCCGCACCAGCTGAGCCTGTTCACCGAAGGCAGCAAGGGGCTCGCGATCGAGCGCGTCGACGCGCTCTACATGACGCGGCCGCAGACCGAGCGCTTCACCGACAGCGACAAGCCGATCACGAAGTACCAGCAGCTCGGCCTGCGCCAGATGAACGCGGCCTCGCTCAAGGACGCAGTCGTGATGCACCCCTTGCCGCGCCGCGACGAGATCCAGCCGGAGCTCGACGCCGACCCGCGCAGCATCTACTTCAAGCAGGCCGCGCGCGGGGTGCCGATCCGCATGGCGATCCTGGCCTTCCTGCTCGGCCGCATCGACCTCAAGGTCGAGCCCAAGCCGGCGGACGGGCGCTTCCAGTCGATGGCGGTCGGCCCCAACCCGTGCCAGAACCCGACCTGCATCTCGCGCACGGAGACGCGCCACGTGCGGCCGCTGTTCCGGCTCGCCTCGCGCTTCCCGATTCGCGCCTACTGCGGGTTCTGCTCCCACGAGCTCGCGGCGCCGTTCATCGGGTGCACGACGACCGGGCACTTCCACGAGCGCGACTCGACGGCGGCGCGCAAGATCCGCCCCGACCACATCGTGCTCCTGCGCAGCGAGGCCGAGGCGCTCGAGGCCGGTTTCGTGCCTGCGGCCGGCGCTGCGGCCACGCCCTGAACCTGCGGGGCCCGCCTCCGTACTTGTGCGCTTCCGCACAGGCCTGGGGCCGCTTTGGTGCGCGAGCGAAGCGCCCGGGCGTCCGGTGGCGGCTCGGGGACGCGCTCGCGACGCCAAACGTGCCTCGTAAGTGCCTGACTGGAAACAGTTTGCATCGATGGGGCGGAGCGGACGGTGCGGCCGCAGACGCGGCACGGCGTTTGATGAAGGTTCACCGGACGTCTCGGGACTTCACCCTCCCGGATCGACAGCGCGAGCGGGCCGCCGGAGCTTCCGGCGCTCGGGCGGCGGTCGGACGGCCGG
>JABWBL010000685.1 GCA_013360535.1 Planctomycetaceae bacterium | reverse complement strand
CTGGTCGTGGTCGCGTCGATCCTCGCGCGCATCGGCGTCGGCGGGTACACGGGCTACTGCGCGTCGAAGGCGGGGCTGCTCGGGCTCGTGCGTGCGCTGGCGGCCGAGCTCGCCGGGCGGAACGTGCAGGTCAACGCCGTGTGCCCCGGCTGGGTCGAGACCGACATGGCGCGCGAAGGCCTCGAAGGCATGGCGCACGCGCTGGGGAAGAGCTTCGACGAAGCGCGTGCCATCGCGTTGTCCGCCGTGCCGATGGGGCGGATGAGCCAGCCCGAGGACGTCGCGCGACTCGTGCGCTGGCTGGCGAGCGACGAGGCCCGCGGCGTCACGGGGCAGGCGCTCGACATCAACAACGGCGCCTGGATGGGCTGAAGCCCGGAACTTTGTTCCGCAACTGGGGAACTGTTCGCGCCTTGGGTCCGTCTGGAGCGGACGTCCTGCCCTGAAAAGTCGCCTCGAATCCGCCGATTGTCCGGCCTTCGGGTATTTTTTGGCACGAATGCCAGGCCCCGACCGGGTGCGGCCGCCCCCCCTGATCCCTCCGCGCCCCCCCTTGATGAAGCTCCTCACCCGGGCCGTCGTGCCCGTCCTGCTGTCCACTTCCGCGTTGGCCCAGTCGAGCCTCTGGCTGCAATCCCCGGTTCCCGACGGCGGCGTCATCCGCCCCTCGACGGTCTGGATCAACACCGCGGGCATCGAGTTCCAGAACGACACGATCGCGTGGGACGAGTTCGAGTTCCCGGTCGACACGCTCGTCACGCGCGTGCGCTGGTGGGGCAGCGAGCCGATGGCGCTTGGCTTCCAGCTCGAGTTCTTCCATCAGGAGCCGCTGTCGACGGTCTCCAAGCCCGACGTGGCGCTCTCGAACCAGCCGCCGATCGCGAGCCACACGATCACGAGCTTCACGCAGGTGCAGACGCACTTCGCGACGCCGCCCTTCTACAACATGTTCCAGTTCGAGGCGGACCTGCCGGCGCCGATGCTGTGCGTGGCGAACACGCGCTACCACCTCTCGATCTTCGGCCGCCAGCCGTCGACCAACGAACTGTGGCAGTGGGCGTCGTCGCCGACGGGCTCGAACGGAGCGACGTGGTGGCGGCGCAGCTTCGGCATCTACTACAACTTCGCCGACAACCGCGCCTTCGAGCTGCTCACGAGCGAAGCCGACGTGCTGGGCAGCGCGTTCTGCGTCGCGACCACGGGCTGCCCTTGCGGCAACCCCGGCGAGGCGGGGGAGGGATGCTCCAACAGCAACGAAGAAGGCGCGACGCTGGTCGCGGTCGGCAGCGCGAGTGTCGCGGCCGATGACCTGCGCCTGATCACGCTGCAGATCCCCGCCAACC
This sequence comes from Planctomycetaceae bacterium, assembly GCA_013360535.1. Lineage (GTDB taxonomy): Bacteria > Planctomycetota > UBA1135 > UBA1135 > F1-120-MAGs118. Next base: position 505 of record JABWBL010000685.1, on the reverse strand, counting down.
AGAGCTGCCTGATGATCGGTGGCGTGAACCTGACGTCCGGCGCGCCCTTCGGCGACGGCCGGCGATGCATCGGCGGCCCGGTGCAGCGTTTCGGCGTGCAGTCGAGCGGTGCCACGGGATCGGTGAGCTACGGCCCGGGCCTCGGCGCGTACGCGTCGACGCACTTCCCTGCCGCCGGCCATCTGCTCGCGGGCCGCACGTTCGGCTTCCAGACCTGGTACCGCGACGATCACGGCCCCTGCAACAGCAACTCGAACATCTCGAGCGGCCGCCGGGTCACGTTCGTTCCGTAAGCGACACCGGCGCGCGCGAAAGCTTCGGGAGTCCGGCTGCGGTCGGGCTCCCGAAGTGCATCTGGGGAGCGCGCTTCAGAGCTCGAGGTCGAGCGTCGCGAGCGCGGGCACGGTCGCGCGGCGCACTTCGGTGTCGCTGCCGTCGGGAGCGCGGCGCACGAAGAGCAGTTCGCCGGCGGGCACGCGCGGCAGCACGAACGTGCCGTCGGGAT
>JABWBL010000070.1 GCA_013360535.1 Planctomycetaceae bacterium | reverse complement strand
GCTGCGCCCAACGACGCCCACCCGCGCAAGGTGCGGGCCGATTTCCTCGGCAACGACCAGGCCACGCCCGTCACCGAGGTGGGCACCTTCCGCTGCCGCGCGCTGCACTCCAACCACATGGCCGGCCACCTCTATATGGAATACGGCTCCGACAGCCTGCGCGGCCGCGGCGTGGTGGCCGACATCCCCGAACCCGAGGCCCTCAAGAACGGCGGCCGGGGCTACCTGCGCAACATCTCCCTGGTGAATGTGTGGAGCACCGCGCCCTTCATGCACAACAACGCCATCGGCCCCGAGATCTGCGGCAAGCCGGCCAACCGCGACAACGACTTCCACCGCGCCCGCTACGTGGGCGCCGACGGCAAGCTGCTGGCCGAGCAGCCGGCCTGCCTGCGCTACGACCCGAGCGTCGACGGCCGCTTCGAGCTCTACAAGCGCTCGATGCACGAGCTCCTCAACCCCGCCGCCCGCGGCCGCAAGGTGACCTTCACCAACGCCGACCTGCTGATCGACATGGGCATCCGCCCGCTCGAGGGCAAGGTCGAGAAGCCCCTGGGCGGTTTCGGCCAGGTGAAGATCCCGATGGGCGCCAGCGCCGGCTTTCTCAACGGCCTGCTCCACAAGCAGCTGATCGCCGACCTCTACCTCGCCAAGCACGACCCGGCCCGCCTCGAGGCCGCCGGCCGCAAGGCCCTGGTGCCGACGCTCCAGGCGATCACCGAGGAGGTGCTGAAGGAGCCCAAGCGCTTCGTGGACATCCTGCGCGAGCAGCGCGACTTTTTGTCGGCCAACTACGTGAGCTGCGACCAGCTGGTGGAGAACGAAGGCCACCGCTTCGGCGAGGATCTGTCCGACGCCGACAAAAAGGCCGTCACCGCCTTCCTCGCCACCCTGTGAGGGGGAACGCCATGAAAACACCTACCGCCCTCGCCGCCGCCCTCGCCGCCATCGCGCTCCTCGCCGGCTGCTCCGGCAAGACACCGGAGGGCGCCGCCCCGGCCATCGCCTTTGCGCCGTGGGACAAGTCCCACGCCTCCAAGCCCGACTTCGCCCAGGTGGACCACCAGCTCCCGATCGCCACCGTCGAGCTGGCCAAGGTCACGCCCGACTGGCTGGCCGGGCTCGACCAGGAGCAGCTCGACCAGCTCTACGCCCGGCTGTCGGCCGGCCCGATCCCCGACGGGGCCTTCGACGGACGCATCCTGCTGCCCCGCGGCGGCAGCGGCAAGTTCCGCGTGGCCGAGATCGTCGGCGGCTTTGGCGGGCTGGCGCTCCACCTCAAGGGCCTGGCCCTCGAAGAGGTGGGCGAGAGCCTGTGGCGGGGCAAGGTCTTCTACCGCAACGAGCGCATCCTGCGAAACCGCATCGAAGACCTCGCGGTGCTCAAGAAGACCGGCCTCGTGAAGGGCGAGCCGGCCAAGATGGACTTCGAAGGCAAGCAGACCTGGCTGCTCTTCCCGGCCAAGCTCTACTGCGGCCAGAGCCTGCTCGACGCCCGGCGCGAATCCATCGTCATCGACTACTTCTTCACAGACGAGATCCCCGGCTACCAGGAGGAGCCCGACTTCCTCGCCGGCCGCCGCGGGTTGCGGGTGCGCGACGAGATCCGCATGGTCCGGCCTGGGCTCTACCTGGGGCGCGCCTACCTCGACAAGGTCTTCGCCCTCAACTTCGTGCTCCACAACAAGGCCATGGACGAGGCCGGCCGCGAGGCCTTCGTGAAGACCGGCCAGGTGCAGGAAGACTGCTGGCCCGGCACCCAGCCCCGCAAGCTCGTGGTGGCGGCCGGCGGCTGAGGGCCGGTGGGGTGGGGCGCCAAAAAGGCGGTCCTGCTGGTCGCCCGTTTCCGGTCGGGGCGCTGGCAGCGCCGCCTCGTGTGCCACGACGGGGAGTGACGTCGGATTCCTCTGGCGCGCGCCGACGCCCCGTTCCCTCCTGCGTCCCACCGATCCCGGACGAGGCCCCGCATGACGGATTCCCCCCACGCTGCGCCCCCGCCGCCAGCGCCGCCGCATCGGCCCCGCTCTCCGGCGCACTCGCCTCCCACTGGACGACGCGGACGAGGACGGAGAGCCGGGCGGAGATTTCAGTCGGGTTGGGGCGCGCCATCCACGCAGCTTAGCGCCCGCGCGCCTCGCTCAGCGCCAGTCGATGCGCAGGCCCGAGCTCAGGTTGCTCGTCTGCGCGCACGGCCCCGTCGGATCGCGGAACCACACTTGATAGACGCGCGTGAGCCCCGGCACGACGCCGCCCACCGCCACCACGTCGACCGAAGTCGTCGCGGCACCTTGGGCATCGAGCGTGAGCGTCTCGAGCCGCACGCTCGGCGTTCCCATGCAGCGCCGACCATCCGCGAACGGCGTCGCGGGACCTTGTGGCCCCTGCACGAACACGGCGCCCTTCAGCGCCGGCCCGCCGGTCACGTGCAGCGCGAACGGCCCGCTGCCGACGACCTCCGAACCCGACGCGGAAATGCGCGCACCTTGCCCACCGGAGTGCTCACAACCCTCGAAAGCGCCGGGCGCACTCTCGTTCGCGCACGGGCAGGGCCCAAAGGCGCCGTCGCCCGTGCAAGTCACCGTGCCGACCGACTCGCGCGGCACGAGCAGGATCGTGCCCTGCTGGCCGCTCGCGGGATTCCAGGCCGAGAGCACGACCTGACGCTGGTCATTGATGAGCCCAGTCGCGAGCGAGAAGAAATTCCATGTGCCCGCGAACGGATCGAGCAGGTCGACGAGCCGCTGCGCGCCGAACCCCGCGAACCGCACGTACGCGGCCGTGGTGTTCCAGTACGTGATGTCGCCGATGTCGTTCAGGTTGCCCGGCCCGTTGCTGCTCCCGCACACCGACAGGATCTGCCAGCCCTGACCATCGCGATACCGCGCGGCCTCGCGCGGGCAGGTCGTCGACGTGCGCGTCGCGACCGCAGCCACGTCGCCGGCCTCGTTGATCGCGATCGCGCGCGTCGAGGAGTAGCTCCCCACGGGCAACCCGAGATCCTCGAGCACCATCGTGCCCAGATCGAGCCGCGCCGCGCGCGTCCAGTAACACGCGACCTGCCGCGCATTGTTGACGCCGACCGGATCGAAGGCGCCGGTCGGAGTCAGGTCGACGATGCCCGACGGCGCCGTGAAGAGCACCGCGCGCTGGTACTGCCCCTGCGAGAAGCCGACGATGTCGCCGATGTCGTTGAGCGCCTTCGCGACGCTTCCGGTGTCGCCGACGAGCTTGCCCAGCTCCTGCACCGTGTAGCCGCCGGTTCCGTTCGGCGTCCACAGCGCCGCGACGCCGCCGAAGCTCGCGTCCGCGTACGTCGTCGAGCTCACCGAGCCGACGATCTGGCCGAGCCGGTTGATGTCGTACACGCGGCTGCTCATCCGCCCCGGGGGCAGCGGCAGGTACGTCACCGCCGTCGAGCGGCTCGCGACCCACGCACGCTCCGCCGCCGGCGCCAGCGGCCCGGTGCCGATCACGCGCCCCAGCTCGTCGATCGCCCCCGCCGTGCCGACGCTCCCGAGGAACTCGACGTCGTACACCGGCAGCTGCGCCCGCGCCGCGGCTCCGGCGAGCAGGAACGCCACCAACCCGAACGCTTGCTGGATCCTGAGCATCGCACCAGTCTCCCCGTCCGCCACGGACCCGTCCATGGGCACCTTTGCCCACGGGCGCTGGAGGTCCCCGCGGCTCCCGCGAGGTCGCGCTCCCCCGTCTTTGCCGGATTCCGCGCAAGACACGGCGCCCCTTCGGCGTCGGAAGCTGGACTCCGATCTCCGTGGAGCCTGACCGCATGCCCAGCCGACGTGTTCTCGCGCTGCTTGCCCTCGCCCTCGGGTGCCTCGTGACCCTGACGCTGCCCGCCCATTGGGGACGCGGTTCCTTCGACCACGCGCTCGTGGCCCTCGCCCTGAATTCGATCGCGGCCAGCGGAACCGGCGTCGCGCTGGTCGGAGTCCTGCTCGTGCGCTCTCTCCGTCGCCGCAGGAACGCGGCCCCCGGCTGCAACCGCCTGCTCGCGGCGTGCACGACGGCTCTCGCGCTCCAACTCGCCCTCGGCGCCTCGTTCCCGTTGGGACGTCGGCTGCACGAGCGCGACCTCGCCGAGGCCCGCCGCTGGTGCGAGGCGCAGCTCGCGTTCCTCGATCGAGTCCGCCGCGACACCGGCGACTACCCCGAGCTCCTGCCCGTGACGCCCAAGAGCCCGCGCCTCTTCCGCACCGGCGACGCCGCCTACCGCAAGCTCGACCGTGCCTTCGAGTTCGTCCTGCTCCCCCGCTCGCGCTCCGGCCGCGCCGGCGAAGCCCTCAGCTCAAACGACCGCCGCTGGCTCCCGCGCAGCGAGGATGAACTCGCGGCGACGACGTCGATCCCGCGCTGAAGGAGCAGCTCCGCAGAGGTGGTGCTCCCCGGGCACTCGGATGTCGCGCGCGCGCGTCGGCGTCACTCGTCGACGTCGGGGTCGTCGGTGCCGCCGAGCTCGTACTTGTCGAGCTTGCGCTGCAGGGCGAAGCGCGAGATGCCGAGCAACTTCGAGGCGCGGCTCTTGTTGCCGCCGCAGGAGCTGAGGGCGGCTTCGATCGAGCGCTTTTCGAGGTCGGCGACGGCGTCGCGGATCGAGTTGGATTCGTTGCCGGGTGAGGGCGTGCCGGCGGGGCGGCGCTCGAGGACGTTGGCGCTCAAGTGCTCGAGCCGCACTTCGTCACCGGCGAGCACGGCGATGCGGCGCATCTCGTTCTCGAGTTCGCGCACGTTGCCGGGCCAGTCGCAGGCGGCGAGCGCGGCGATCACTTCGCGCGGGAGGACCGGCACGGCGCGGTTGGCCTCGCGCGAGGCGCGCGCGAGCAACGCCTCGGCGAGCAGCGGGATGTCCTCGCGGCGTTCGCGCAGCGGCGGCAGCTCGACCTTGAGCACGTTGACGCGGTAGTAGAGGTCCTCGCGGAACGTGCCGTCCTTGACCATCTGCTCGAGGTTGCGGTGGCTCGCGGCGATGATGCGCACGTCGACCTTGACGCGCTCCTCGGAGCCGATGGCGCGGAACTCGCCTTCTTGCAGGACGCGCAAGAGCTTCTTCTGCATCTCCGGCGACATGTCGCCGATCTCGTCGAGGAACAGCGTGCCGCCGTCGGCCTGCTCGAGCAGGCCCTTCTTCGCCTTGTGCGCGCCCGTGAAGGCGCCGCGCGTGTGGCCGAAGAGCTCGCTCTCGAGCAGCGTGTCCGGCAGCGCGGCGCAGTTCTCGCTGACGAAGGCCTTGTCCTTGCGCGCGCCGTTGAAGTGGATCGCGCGCGCGATCAGCTCCTTCCCGGTGCCGCTCTCGCCGTGGATCATCACCGGCAGCTCGCTCTCGATGATGCGGTCGAGCTGCTGGAAGATGCGTCGCAGGCCGCTGCTGGCGCCGACGATCGCCGTGTAGTCGTAGCGGCCGCGCTCGCGCCCGAGTTCCGCGCGCACGACGGCCAGTTCGGTGTCGCGGTCGCGCACCTTGCGCCCGAGTTGTTCGTTCAGGAGCTCGATCTTGCGCGCGCTGGCGGCGAGGCGCTCGTGGCGCTCGCGCAGCTCGACGAGCTGGCGCGCGTTGCGGATCGCGAGCGAAGCCTGATCGGCGACGAGGCGCACCAGTTCGAGATCCTCGGCCGCGAACGCCGCCTGCTGCAGCCGGTTGTCGACGTAGAGCACGCCCTCGACGCGCGGCCCCTTCTCGCTGGTCGCGGCCACGGGCACGCAGATCACCGAGCGCAGGCGCAGGTCCTCGACGCTCGCCATGCCGGAAAAGCGCGGGTCGCGCTCGGCGTCGACCGAGAGCAGCGGCTGGCGCGTCTCGAGCACCTTGTGCGCGATTCCGCTCGAGAGCCGCGACGACGGGATCGGGATGTCCTCGCGGTCGTAGCTGCGCGCGATGCGCACCTTGAGCGGCGTGCGCTCATCCCCGTTCGAACCGACCTCCGGTAGGCTCTCCTCGAGCAAAAGGAACCCGCGCTCGGCCTTGGCGAGCGCAACCGCACCGTCGACGATCGAGCGCAGGAGCTTGTTGAGGTCGGTTTCGCGCACCAGCTCGCGCACGAGCCGAGCGAAGACGCGCAGGTTCTCGCGCTCGCGGTGCGCCTCGCCGGTCAGCGTCTGCGTGCCGATCTCGCCGAGCACCGCCTCCGCCGCCACACCCGCGTCGATGCGCTGCGTGTCCCAGGCGCGCGGCGTCTCGAGCTCGACCTGAATCGTCGCCTTGCCGATGCGCAGCGTGTCGCCGGGCTCGACCCGCGCGCGCTGCACCCGCGCGCCGTTGAGCAGCGTGCCGTTCGACGAGCCGAGGTCGACCGCCCAGACGGCGTCGCTCTCCAGCTCGAGCCGGCAGTGGTGGCGCGACACCAGCGCACTCGCGATGCGGATGTCGTTGTCGATGGCGCGCCCGATCGACACGGGGGCGCGCTCCAGTTCCAGGTCCGTGCGGACCCCATCCTCGACGACGATGATCTTCATGCGGTAGCGTGGGGAGAGCGTGCGGACCGCGCTCGGTCCCGACCGGGGACCTGAGTGTTTCCGCACACAGGGGGCTCCTACGAGCCGAGACCTGCAAGGTAACCGCACACTTCTTCTCGCCGCCGGCCGTGCGGCACCGCACATGGAACCCAAACCCTGGTACGACAAGGGCTTACGCTTCAAGTGCACGCAGTGCGGCAACTGCTGCCGCAACCACGGCGAGTACACCTACGTCTCCCTCTCCGCCGTCGAGCTGCGCGACATCCCGCCCTACCTCGGCCTCTCCCGCCAGGATTTCCTCGCCCGCTACTGCGTCGCTGAGCCCGGCTACCACCCCACCCTGCGGATGGACCAGCCCGCCTGCCCCTTCCTCAACGCCGAAGGCCGCTGCGACATCTACCCCGTGCGCCCCAAGCAGTGCCGCACCTGGCCCTTCTGGACCGAAAACCTCGTCGAAGAAACTTGGAACGGTCCCGTCAAGGCCTGCTGCCCCGGCATCGACCAGGGCGAGCTCCACTCGCGCGAACACATCGAACGCACCGCGCGCGAGACCGACGAGTGGTACTGAGCGCCTGAGCGACTCCGCGCGGCCCTCGCGCCGCGATTCCGGCCGCTGGCATGTTTCTTGGTCGCCGTCCCGCCGCGCCGCGACTACTCCCCGCGCCGCCTCTTCCCATGCTCCACCTCGCCTTGCTGCTCGCCGCGGCCCAAGCGGCTCCCGCCTTCCCGCCAAGCCTGTCGGCGCCCCACAGGATCACGGGCATCGTGCTGGACGAGCACGGCGCACCGATCTCGGGAGCTCAAGTCGAATGGCGCATCGAGCGCGCTCGCGGCCCGGTGGTGTTGGCGCGGACGACGTCGTCCGACCGGGGCGGCTTCGCCCTGCCCATGAGCACGGACGAGCGCCTTGAGTGGTTCGAAAACACTTACCTGTCGGTCGCCACACCCGGCCTGGCACCCACACGCTTCGACTTGCAGGCAATTGGGTCGGAAGTCCGCGATCTTGGCCCCATTCACGTTTACCCGTTCGCTGAGCTCTTCGGTCGCATCACTTCGATCGATGGCCACCCCATCGCCGGTGCACAGATCCATGCGGAAACGGCGACCTCCGAGCCCATCGCAACCACGAACGAAGATGGCTCGTTCGAGTGCCTGACGCTGCCCGTGGGTCCAGTAACGCTCAGAGTGAGTGCGGCCGGATTCGCGGATGTCGTCCTCGAGCGCCGCAGCTTCGAACTGCACGGAACAAATCGGCTCGACGTGGCGCTTCAACCTGGCCGCTCGGCAACGCTCACGGTGCGCGACAAGAAGACCGGTGCTCCCGTGGCGGCCACGTGCCGGTACTTCCCAAGCGGCTCGAGCAAGACGGCGTACGGCGTACTCCCGCGCTTGGGTAACAACATCTCGTACTGGCACGAGCCTGTGGCTGCGGACGCGAGCGGAAGGCTCGAGATGAGAAACGTCGCGATTGGCGTCGGAGCAGGCGGAGTAGGTGTCTCGGCCGAGGGTTACAGATTCAGGTACTTCCCACTCGAAACCCCCGAAGCCGTCGTCGAGCTGGAATCGAACACCTGGATCGAAGTACGCGCGCGCCGCGGCGACTCCGGCGAGGGCCTGGCGATTTGCGGCGTCACGATCGAGGCCGGTGCCGCGTCGGGTTCGCTTCCGGAGGGCTGGTTCGAGTCGACTCACGACGCGAGATCGCCTGAAGTGCGCCAACGGGCTCCGGATCACTGGCGCGTCGAGTGGGGCCCCGGAACGATGTGGCTCTTCGACGTGAATCCGGTGAGCGTCCGAGTCGCCTTGGCCGACGGGGGGATCCAGCGAGCGAGACTGACCCCGTTCGACGCCAAGGGCGATCAGCTGGCCGTGCTGGAATTCGCCCCGACGACGCGTGTTCGAGGTCGGGTCGTGTCGCACGAGGGCCTGCCGATTCGGCTCAAGCTCGCGATCGAGCATGCGACTGCAGAAAGCGCCCTGCCAGCGAGGCCGGCGCTCGAGTTCGAGACCGACGCTGACGGCCGCTTCGACTTGCAGAACGTTGGCGTCATCCACGGCCGCTTCTTGGTTGACGAGCCGGATTGGGAGCTGACAGGGGACGACGTCACGTTCGTGGCCCATCCGGATGCCAGTACAGAACGCACGTTGACCGTCGTGCCGAAGAGCATCCACCATGACCGCGTCGTCCTGCGAGGCGTCGTGCGCGTGAACGGCCGGGCCCCCGGCGCGCCGCTGGAGCTCGAGCTTGCCGACGGAGGATCCCGCGAGTCGAGCTGGCCCCTTGACCAGACCTGGAGCGATCTCGACGGCAACTTCGAATTCGTCGCGCCCCGCGCGGACCACTTCAGGCTGACCGCCCGGCGCTTCCTGCCCCAAGTCACCAGTCGCCGCAGCAATTGGGATGAGCACCAGCTGCTCGACTTCGCATCGGCATGGATCCCAGGCTTCCAGACGCCGTCGCTGGACAACGTGACGGTCGACCTGCCGCCGTTCGAGAAGTGGACGGCGGAGCCGCTGAAGCATCGTTGAAGCGGCACGGCGCGGGTGTAGCCCGGGCGTTGCGGCGCCGCTAGCGGCCCCCAGACGCTCCCATGCTCACGCTCGGACTACTGCTCGCCGTCGCGAGCCAGAACCAGACCGTTCGGCCCTATCGCGAGCCGACGGAGGCGTGGCTTTCGGGCACGGTGGTCGACGAGAACGGGGTGCCGCTCGAGGGGGCGCAGGTCGAGTGGCGCAAGACGAACGGGGAGCGTGGCACGAGGTCGATCGCACGGGCGGTGTCGCGTGCGGACGGGCGCTTCGAGCTCGCGGCGGATCCGGAGGTGGGGCTGGACTCGGGGAGCGAGTGCGTGCTCTCCCTGGAAGTTCCGGGGCTCGCGCCGACGTGGATCGAAGGGCTGCTGCCCGAGGTGAAGGAGTGCGACCTCGGTCCGGTCCACGTCCATCCGTTCGCGCAGCTCCGCGGGAGCGTGGTCGACGCCCAAGGCAACGCGGTGCGCGGCGCGAGCATCTACGCGTTGCAGGGTTTGTCCCGAGGGCCGAGTGAGGACACTTGGGGCCTTCCGCCGGTCGCCACGACCGACGACGCCGGCCACTTCGAGTGCCGCAACGTGCCGCCCGGGATCGTGACGCTCGGCGTGAGCGCGGAGGGCTGCGCGGATCTCGTGTTCGAGCCCCGCTCGCTCGCGCTGCGCACGCCGAACGAGCTCGCCGCGACTCTGCAACCCGCTCGCACGGTGGTGCTTCACGTGCAGGACGAGCCGTCGGAAGCGCCGTTGCTCGCCACCTGCACGCCCCTCGGCCCCGTGGCGCCCTACGTCCAGAACGACAGCAGGATCGGCAAGGCGAAGCGTGCGTTCTGGCGCAAGCCGAACGTGGGCGATTCGAGCGGGCGGGTGGCCATCGACGGGCTGCCGACGCCGTTCGACGGTGGAGTGCTGGTCGAAGCCGCGGGACATGCGCCGCGCACGGTTTCGCTCGCGGACGGCGATCGCACCGTGGCGCTGCGCGAGACGCTCCCCGTTCATGTCCGCGCGACTCGCACGGGCTCGAGCGAACGACCGGAACTCGCGGCGCTTCGAATCCGCAGGGACACAACGCCCAGCGTCGGGATGTGCGGTCTCGCGGAGCCTCTCCACTGGCTGGGTTTCGCGCCGGATTCGCCGGCTGTCGAACGCCTCGCGAGCGACCACTGGCGCGTGGAGTGGAACGGTCGCCACGCCTACGCGGGCCGACAACTCCCTGGCGAAGTGACCGCGGTGCTCGCCGACGGAAGCACGCGCCACGCCCGTGTGGTCCTTGCGGCGTCCCTGCTCGAGGCCGAAGTGGAACTCGAGTTCGCGCCTCCGGCGCGGCTCCGCGGGCGCGCCGTCCTGCCGCACGGGGAAAGGAGGAAGCTCGGCCTCCTGGTCGCTCGCCAGCTTGAACCGACGGCCCTCCGCTTCGAGACGGACGACGAGGGCCGTTTCGACGTGCAGTTGGGAGCGGGCTCCTGCTGGCTGTTTCCCGAGGATCAGGGCTGGAGCTTCCCGACGCGAGGACACCACCTCGAGCTCGCCCCCGGAGAGACGCGCGACGTCGAGCTCACGCTCCTCGCGCGCAAGCTGCCGGACCTGCGGGTGCGCGGCCGGGTCACCGTCGCCGGCGAACGCCCGGGCCGTCCGATCCAGCTCGCGCTCGAACGCGAG
>JABWBL010000684.1 GCA_013360535.1 Planctomycetaceae bacterium | reverse complement strand
GGCTGGCGGCCGCGACGTGCCTCGCGCTCGAGCTCGCGCTGTGGGCGCAGCTCGCGCTGGCGGCCTATTTCTTCACGCCCGTGGAGCTCCTGCCGGAGTTCGACCTCGACCACGGAGCTCCGGGACTGCTCGCTTCGCTCGGCTGGTGCGACGCCGTGCTGCGCGGCCTGTGGCTCGCGAGCTACTCGCTGTTCGGGATCCTCAACGCGTTGTGCGGCTTCGCGTTGTACATCGACCGGCGCACGCTGCTGGAGGGCTGGGACATCGAGCTCGTGTTCCGCAACCTCGCGCGCCGCGCGGCGAAGCTGCTGCAGCGTGTGGCGCCGCTGCTCCTCGTGCTGCTCGCGCTCGGCGCCGGCGCGGGGATGGCGCAAGCGCAGGCGCAGGAGAGCGCGGGCGAAACGACGCAGGTCGAGGCACCGCAGGATCCGGTCGAGGTCGCGCGCGAGGTGCTCGACACCGAAGAATTCGAGACCAAGGAGGTCGAGCGCCGCCTCCTTTGGGGATCGAGCAAGGGACCGCCGCGGCTGCCCAGCCTCGGCTGGATGGGCACGATCCTGCAGGCGCTGGGGATCGGCCTGTTGATCGTCCTGCTGGCCGTGCTCGTGCTGCTCGTCGCGCGCACGTTCGGGTGGATCCAGTGGCGCCGCGACAAGCTCGCGCCCGCGGCGGAACCGGTGACGCACGTGTTCGGCCTCGACGTTCGTCCGCAGTCGCTGCCCGACGACATCGGGGGGCGCGCGCGCGAGCTGTGGCTCGCGGGGCAAGCGTCGGAGGCGATGGGACTCCTGTACCGCGCGGCGCTCTCGCGCCTGATCGGCCGGCAGGGGCTCGAGATCGAGCCGGGCGACACCGAACGCGACTGCGTCGAGCGCGTGCGCCGCAAGGGCGTGGGCGCGACGGCGGAGTTCTTCGAGCGCATCACGCGCGCGTGGCTGGTGTGCGCCTACTCGCGCACGCGACCGGCCGATGAAGTGGCGCTCGAGCTGTGCGAGCGCTGGAACGGCGTGTTCGAGGAGCGTGGGGCGTGAGTTCCCAGGGGCTCACTCGCGCGCAGAAGCGCTGGCTGGTCGCAGGGCTCGTCGTCGCCGTGATCGCGTTGCTCGCGCTGCTGTACTCCAAGCTCGAATGGCACGAGGTCGAGATCGACCGCGGTTTCCGCGGGGAAGCGCGGCGCAATCCGCTGCTCGCCGCGGAGCGCACGCTCGACAGGCTCGGCCACGAGGTGGAGAGCCGCCCGCTGCTCGGAGCGCTGCCCGAGACCGACTCGCTGGTCGTGCTGCGCCAGTCCTCGCGTTTCCTTTCGCCGCTCGACATCGAGCGGCTGGTCGACTGGGTCGACGCAGGAGGGCACCTCGTGCTGCTGCTGCCGGCCGACGAGGAGTTCGCGGCGCAGCTCGACGACGACATCGAGCAGGAGCGCGCGGACCTGCCGCTGCTCGAGGCGCTCGACATCACGATCGGCAAGCGCGACGGGCGACTGGGGCTCCAGACGCTCGACCTCGGGCGCGGGCCGCGCGAGCTCGATGTCGAAGGCGCGATCGACCTGCGCGACCCGTACGGGCACGCGGACGCGCTCGCGGGCGACGCGATGGAGGCGCGCGCGATCGACTTCGGCTACGGCGAAGGCCGCGTGACGGTGTTCGCGGGCGACACGTGGATGTCCAACCGCCAGCTTGGCGACCACGAGCATGCGCGCGTGCTCGAGGACCTCGTGCTGGCCAACGGCTCGCGCCGGACGTTGCTCGTGTTCTCGGAGGATCCGCCGGGCCTGCTCACGCTGCTGTGGGAGCACGGCTGGACGGCGGTGCTCGGGCTGGCGGCGCTGGTGGCGATCGCGCTGTGGCGGCGCGCGCTCGCGCT
>JABWBL010000683.1 GCA_013360535.1 Planctomycetaceae bacterium | reverse complement strand
CCAGCTGTCGGCCGTCGTCGTGCTCGAGGCGACCACGATCGCGGCGCTCGGCGCGCTCGGCGGATTCGTCGTGCATTTCGTGATCCTGTTCGTCGCGCGCGGGATCCTGCGCGCACAGACCGGGGTCGTGCTCGATCCGGCGCAGCTCGACGTCGCGCTCGCGCTCGTGCCCGCCGGCCTCGTGTTGCTCGGTGCGCTGTGCGGCGCTCTTCCCGCCTGGAAGGCCTATCGCGTCGAGGTCGCGGACGATCTCGCGCCCACGAGCTAGACTGGCCCTCCCCATGCGCCGCCTGGCCACGACGTTCGTCCTGCTCGCCCTCGTTTCGTGCGAGGAAGAGCCCGCACCGGTGCCCGCGACGGCCGAGGTGCGCGGCAAGCCGATCGCGAGCGCGCCCTCGCCCGCGATCGACCCCAAGTCACTGCCGACGGAGGTGCGCGCGCTCACCGGCGCGACCGGCGTCAACCTGGCGGCCGACGCTCCGCCGACGACGACTCCGAAGGAAATCGAGGGCTACCGCGAGGTGAAGTTCGAGCTGCTGACGAGCTACGACTACGAGTGGTCGCAGACCACCGGCATCGTCGCGCCGGGCTCGAAAGGCTCGCAGATCCCGCCCGAGGTGCGCGCGCTCGACAAGCAGAAGGTGTTCGTCGTCGGCTACATGCAGCCGATCGACTTCGACTCCGCGGGCGTGAAGACGTTCCTGCTGACCAACTATCCGGGCGGCTGTTGCTTCGGCATGGTGCCGCGCCTGAACGAATGGGTCGAAGTGACGCTCGCGGGCGACGAGCGCGTCGACTACTCGTACTTCGACGCGATCGCGATCTACGGCGCGTTCCAGGTCGGCGAGGCGAAGAGCGGCGAGGTCGTGACGAGCCTGTACCGCATGACGCCCGACAAGGTCGAGCTCGCGGACGCGCGCTGAGCGCGCAAGGCCGCTCGACGCGTGGAAAGCGCGCCCGCACGAACTAGACTGTTCGCCCTGACCATGGGAGCCCTCTTCCTCGCCCTCGCCGCCGGTCTGTTCGCGCAGGAAGTCCCTTCGAAGGAGCCGCCTTCGCGCGCGTTGCTGCTCGAGCTCACGGCCGAGCCGCGCCTCGCCGGGACGAGCGGCGGCCTGCAGGGCGCCAAGGTCGCGGCGCGCCAGCTCGCACGAGCCGGCTGGGAGGTCGAGATCGACGAGCGCGAGGTCGTGCTCTCGTACCCGCGGCGCATCTCGGTCGAGATCTGGGCGAGCGTGAGCGAGACTGCGCCGCTCTCGCAGCGGGTCGAGCGCTTCGATGCCGATGCGATCCCGCCCGGCGACGTGCCGCTCTACAACGCGTGGAGCGCGAGCGGCAACGTGCGCGCGAAGGTCGTCGACGTCGGCTACGGCCTGCGCGCGGACTACGAGGAGCTCGCGAAATCCGGTGTCGACGTGCGCGGGGCGATCGCGCTCGCGCGCTACGGCCGCGCGTACCGCGGCGTGAAGGTCGACCTTGCGAAGGAGCACGGCTGCGTCGGTGTGCTGCTCTTCAGCGACCCGGCCGGTGACGGCGGCCTGAAGGGCGAAGTGTGGCCCGAAGGTCCGTGGAAGCCCGATCACGAAGGGCAACGCGGTTCGGTGCTCCCGATCGCGAACGCTCCGGGGGATCCGAGCACTCCGGGCTTCGCGTCGCCGCGGCCCGGCGAGGACTCGAAGCGGCTTTCGCTCGAGGAATTGACGCAGCGCCTGCCGCGCATCCCGTGCACGCCGATCGGCGCGAAGGAAGCGGGCGAGATCCAGCGCAGGCTCGAGGGGCGCGGGCCGGGGCCGGTCGAGGTCGCGCTCGAACTCGACATGCCGCGCCAGCTGCGTACGATCCGCAACGTGATCGCCACGCTGCC
>JABWBL010000682.1 GCA_013360535.1 Planctomycetaceae bacterium | reverse complement strand
GCCGCTGCCGCTCGTCGCGCGCGACACCGTGCTGCTCGCGTACACCGAGCTGCCGCGCACGCGCGGTCAGGCCAGCGTGCCGAAGACGCAGGTGCTCGTGCTCGACCGCGCCACCGGGGCGCAGCGCGAGCTGATGAAGCTCTCCGAGGAATTCGGCAGGGCCGAGCAGCTCGAGCTCACGTCCGTCGGCACCACGCTGTGGGTCTCGGGGCAAAATGGACTGTTCGTGAGGGCGAAACCATGAGACACGCTCGAATCCTCGCGGCGCTCGCGCTGCTCCTTCCGCTGGCGGCTTCGGGGCCGGCTCAGGACAGTCCCAAGCAGGAACGCGCGGCGCAGGAACGTCGCGACGACGAGCCGCGCCGCAGCGCGCTCGACGAAGGTGTGATCGTCGTCACGCCCGAACACTCGCGCGCGGTCGAGCGCGGCCTCGAGTGGCTCGCCAGCCAACAGGTGAAGGAAGGCAGCGAGCGCGGCTCGTGGATCGCGCAGATCGGCTACAAGCTCATCACGGGCTACAAGTTCACGTCCGCCGACAAGGGCCACGTCGGCGTCACGGCGATGGCCGGCATGGCGTTCCTCGCCGGCGGGCACCTGCCGGGGCGCGGCAAGTACGGACGCAACGTCGAGGATGCGCTCGAGTTCGTGCTCAAGGCCGTGCAGACCGACGGCTACGTCACGCACTCGGGCTCGCGCATGTACAGCCACGCGTTCGCGACGCTGTTCCTCGCCGAGGTCTACGGCCAGACGCACCGTCAGGACATCCGCGGCAAGCTGCAGCTCGCGGTCGACTTCATCGTGCACTCGCAGAACTCCGACGGCGGCTGGCGCTACGAGCCGTACGCGCAGGAGAGCGACATGTCGATCGTCGTCTGCCAGGTGATGGCGCTGCGGGCCGCGCGCAACATCGGCATCCGCGTGCCCAAGAGCACGATCGACATGGCGGCGAAGTACGTGGTCGACTCGGCCGTGACCGAGGAGTCGCTCACGCGCTCCTTCGGAGGCTTCGGCGGCCGCAACGAGGTCGGATCGTTCCACTACCAGAAGAACGACGGCTCGCGCTCGTCGTTCCCGCTCACCGCCGCGGGCGTGACGGCGCTGTACGGCGCCGGGGTGTACTCCGACCAGTCGATCGACGACGGCATCCGCTACCTGCGCTCGCGCCTCGCGCAATTCAACTTCGAGACCGGCCGCAACGCGGGCGGGCACTACTTCTTCTGGTACGGGCACTACTACGGCGTGCAGGCGATGTACACGGCCGGCTCCGACGACTGGGAGTCGTACTTCGCGACCGTGCGCGACGAGATCCTGCGCATGCAGAACTCGGACGGCTCGTGGCCCAACGCGGTCGGGCCCGGCCCGGCGCTGGGCACCGCGGCCGCCGTGCTGATCCTCGAGATCCCCTACCGCTACCTCCCCATCTTCCAGCGCTAGAGACTTCGTGAGCCACCGACCCGCCCTGTCCGACCTGAAGGCGACGCCCGAGCTGGCGGCGCTGCTCGCGCGCCTGCGGCGCAGGCTCGTGCTCCAGATCTGGCTGCACGGGCTGGGCGGCGTGCTCGTGCCGCTCGTGCTGTGGCTCGTGTTCGTGTTCTTCGCCGACTGGGCGCTGCACGTGCCGCTGGGCGTGCGCTGGTTCCATCTGGGTGTGCTCGTGGCGCTGCCGGTGGCGCTGGTGTGGCACGAGGTCGTCCGCCACCTGCGGCGCGTGCCGGATGCGACGGGACTCGCGCTGCTCGTCGAGCGCGCGCACCCCGACCTGCACGAGCTGTTCGTGAGCGCCGTCCAGCTGCAGGGCGCGGGCCCCGAGGCGGGCGACCGCGAGCTCGTCGGGCGCGTGCTGCGCGACGCGGAGCTCAAGGCGCG
>JABWBL010000069.1 GCA_013360535.1 Planctomycetaceae bacterium | reverse complement strand
CTCAGGCGAGCCGGTGCGCGCGCGGCCTCCGAGCGTCGTGTACCAGCTTTCGCGACTGGTGCATCGCCACCGCGCCCTCGCCGCGGGCTTGGCCGCGACGTTCGTTGCGCTCATCGCCGGCCTCGCGGTCTCGCTCGTGGCCCTGCGGCGGGCGCGCAAGGCCGAGGCTCTGGCGCAGGAGCGCGAGGTCGGGATGCTGCGGCTGGCTGACCAGCGCCGGCTCGACGACCTGCTGGCCCGTGCGGACTCCCTGTGGCCGGCCGAGCCCGAACTCGTTCCAGAACTCGAGCGCTGGTTGAAGGAGGCCGAGGAGCTCGGTGCGCGGCTGCCGCTGCACCGCGACTTCCTGAGCTCGTTGCGATCCGAGGCGTCCTCCGCGACCGACGAGACGAGCCACGAGGGTCGGGCTTGGCTGGCCGACGTCCAGGAGCGCCTGATCTCACGCCTCGAAGCGTTCGTGGGGGAGGGCTCCCAAGGGGCGTGCCTCGACGAGCTGCGGCGTCGCACCGACCGCGCGCACACCCTGCGGGCGCGGACCGTCGACGCTTTCGCAGCGGAGTGGGAGCGCACGTGCGCGGCGATCGCTGCCTCGCCGCGCTACGGAGGGCTGGAGATCGAGCCGCAACCGGGGCTCGTGCCGCTCGGGCCCGACCCGGACAGCGGCCTCGAGGAGTTCGCGCTGTTCGAGCTGACCGGGCCGATGCCAAGGCGAGACGCAGCCGACGGCCGCCTGGTGCTCGCGGACGACTTCGGGATCGTGCTCGTTCTGATCCCCGGCGGACTGGCTTGGATCGGCGCACAATCCGACGACCCGGCTCTGCCGAACTACACTTGGCACTCAAGGCCGAACGCCGGGCCGCCGCACTTGGTAGCTCTGGAGCCCTTCTTCCTCTCCAAGTTCGAGGTCACCAAGGGACAGTGGCGTGCGGCCGAGCTCGGCGAGCCGAGCTACCTGAAGATCGGCGGCAGCGCCTACGATTCGGTCCACACACCCCGCTTTCCGCTCGAGTCGATCAGCTGGACGGAGTCTCAGCGGCTGCTTCCCGCTGTCGGGCTCCTGCTGCCGACCGAAGCGCAATGGGAGTACGCGGCGCGCGCCGGCACCTCAGGTGGCTGGTGGACGGGCGATTCGCACCTCGACCTGATGGGGGTGGCCAACCTCGCCGATCCTCGCGGCCCGGACGCTCCCTTTCCCGAGTGCTACTGGGACGGCAGCCAAGGTTGGGGGCCCGTGGGCGCCCATCGGGCCAACCCGTTCGGCCTGCACGACGTCTACGGCAGCGTCTACGAGTGGTGCCGCGAGACGTATTGGGTGCGCCAGTACGACTTCCCGGCGCGCTACGGCGACGGCCTGCGCCTCGTGCCCGAGGACACGCTCCGCGTCGCGCGCGGTGGCTCGTGCTTCGACACGGCTCGCGTCGCGTCGTCCCACTACCGCTCCGACTTTCTGGCGCACGCGGGCAACAACCAGATCGGGCTGCGCCCCGCTCGCCCGCTGCGAGGCAACTGGAGCTGGCCGGGTCCCTGAGAAATTCCGGAGATTGTGTTTCCCAGTTCGCGGCCGGCTGTCGCTTCAACCCTCCGCAGGACCCGCGACGCCCCATGCACTCGACCTCCATCGATCGGGCGACGCTGGATCCGTGTCCGGTCGCACCCGCGGACCCGCAAACGTTCTCGGTGCTCACGCGCTACGGCGCCACGAGCCTCGACGCCTATCGGCCTTCGACGACTACGGGGCCCCAGGGCTGGCGGATGGCCTCGGCTCTCCTTGAACTGAACGCGCGCGCCCTGGACATCGACGATCTGCGTCCCATCGGCGAGGGGGCCCTGGGCTGGGTGTTCTTCTCGCGCCAGCGCTCGATTGGCCGGCCGATCGCCATCAAGGTAGGGAAGAGCGCCTTCGTCGATCCCAGACAGGACCCACTGCGCGTTCAGGGTTCCACGATGGCGCGCCTGGTGCACCCCAGCGTGCCTCGTGTGTATGCCTACGGCCAGCTTGCTCCCGCGGGGCCGAGTTATCTGTTCCTCGAGTGGATCGACGGCCCCGACTTGAACGCGGTGCTTCGGTCGGGGTCGCAAGCTCCCGGAGCGCCGAGGCAGCGCCGAGTTCTGGAGGGGCTGATGCAGGTCGCGATGGCGGTGGAATTCGGCCACCAGCGCGGCGAGCTGCACGGCGATGTGAAACCGGCCAATATCCTGCTTCCGGCCGACACGGCTCGACCCGCCGTCCTGGTGGACTGGAACGGTCACGAGCCGCGCGGGGCTGCCGGCGCTCTCGGCGACTCTCCCGCCGTCATGGGCAGTTGGGACTACTGGGATCCCACGCGGGTCCACGCACCGGACCTGCTCCACAGCCGCGAGAGTGACATCTGGGCGCTCGCTGCCACCCTCTACAGCGCACTCTGCGGCGTGACTCCGCTGGCTCACCACGGCTCCGCCGAGCAGCGCCTCGCGGCACTGCGTGACGGCGCCCTCGCCTGGGACCAGCGGATTCGACCTGCGTCCCAAGTCGCCCCTCAGTTGGGGGCGCGACTCCTTGCCATTCTCGAGAAGGCGCTCGCCGAGGCACCGGAGCAGCGCTACGGCTCGGCGGCCGCGCTCGCGGCGGACCTGCAGGCCTACCTCGACAGCTGCGCCCCCGACGATGGGGCCACTTACCCGCGCACGACCCCAAGGAGCTGATGATGTTGCTAGTGGATGCCCGGATCGGGCCGAGTCGGATCCATGGTCTTGGACTGATCGCTCAGGCTCCGATCGCCAAGGGCACGGTGGTCTGGCGGCTGGAGCCCACATTCGACGTGGTGATTCCAGAGTCGCAGCTCGCTCAGCTGTCGCTTGCCGCCAGGCGGGCGCTCGCCTACTACGCCGTGTTCGACATCGAGAAACGGGTCTTCATCCTGTCGAGCGACGACGACCGCTTCACCAACCACGCGGACGATCCCAATTGCAGCTTCCATGGCGAGCAGCGCGCCTCGCGCGCCATCGCCGCCGGAGAAGAGATCACGGTGAACTACCGCGAGCTGGGTTGGACCCAATTTGGCGGGATGCCCCTGTGTGGCGCAATCCCCCCCCCCCCCCCCCCAGAGGGCTCGAGGATGTCTGACGCGCCGAACGACGCCGGTCCCTTCACGTTGCGTCCGCGGCAGGAGAGTGGCCGGGCGAGCCCGTCCTAGCTTCCATCGCCTGATGCAGCCGGCGCTCCCACGCTCCCGTGTTCCTCACTGACCAGCCTCCGATTCCAGTGACAGCTCCCCCGGAACTGCCTTCGAGTGGCCTGTTCGATTTCAACGCCACGACAGGCTTCGCCCGTGCGTACCTGCACACCTACTACGGAGGCGAGCCGCCGATCGACGAGCAGTTGCTGTCGCGTTTTCTCGTGCGCGAGGCCGCCCGGCTGCCGCGCGGGAGGTTCCTCGAGATCGGCTGCGGACCGACGATTCACCATCTGCTGCCGATCGCCCCGCACGTCGAGGAGATCCACATGCTCGATTACCTCGACGAGAATCTCGCCGAGGTGCAGCGCTGGCGGGAGGCTGCCGACGACGCCCACGATTGGCGGGCCTTCACGCGCCGATGCCTGCTCGACGCTGGCCTCCCGGCATCCGGGCAAGCCGTCGAAGCCCGTGAGTCCCTGCTGCGGTCGCGCATCGTGCGACTGGGCAAGTGCAACCTGATGCAAGCGACCCCGGCCAACGACCGCCAGGCCTATGCGGCGGTCGGGTGCTTCTACTGCGCCGAGGAGGTCGGCATCAGCCCGGCGGCGTGGGAGGAAGTCGTCAGCCGTGTATCGGACTACGTGGCGCCGGGCGGCACGTTGATGATGGCAGCCCTCGCGAACATGAGCTCGTACGCGGTCGAGGACGCGACCGGCCGGATCACGCAGTATCCCTGTGCGTGCATCACGGAGGACGACCTGCGCTCCCTGTTGCCGCGACTCGGATTCCCGGCTGAAGGCCTGCGGCTCGAGTCCCACGAGATCGACCATCCGGACGTGGGAGTCACTGCCACGCTGATGCTCGCCGCGAGGAAGGGGCCCGGGTGAGCACGGACTCGAGAGCGGAGGAGTTCCTGACCGTCGAGCGGCTCCGCGCCGCGGCGCTCCACGCGCTTGCGATGGTGCCGGAGGCCCGCACGCCCCTCGTCGTGCTCGACCGCCGCGCTCTCGCGGTCCAGGTCGCGCTCTGGCGAGAGTGCCTGCCGGATGTGGAGCCGTTCTACGCCATCAAGGCCAACAACCACCGGGTCGTGCTCGAGGAACTGAGTCGGCTGGGGCTCGGTTTCGACGCGGCGACCGGTGGCGAGCTGGACCTGCTTCGCCCGCTGGGGCTCGCGCCCGAGCGTCTGTTGGCGACTCACCCGATCCGGGACGCGGCCGACCTGCGTGCCGTGGCCCGTGACCGGCCCGCGGTGCTGGTCGTGCAGGACGCGAGCGAACTCCGGAAGCTGCGTGCGGCTGGAGTGCCGAGCCGCGACTACGCCCCGACGATCCTGGTGCGCGTTGCACTGCCCTTCTCCAATCTCAACAAGTTCGGCGTGCGCGTGCTGCTGCCCGACCTCGCCCCGGGGCGGACGACCTGGAGCATCCACGAGCGCGCCGTGCTCGACGTCATCGACGCGGCTCGCGAGGTCGAGCGCGAGGTCGGAGTCCGCTTCGCCGGGTTCGGGCTCGCGGGGCACGTCGGGACCAACTGCCACAACGCCGAGCACTTCCGGGTCATGCTGGCGCTGTTCCGGCTGCTGCACGAGCTGTGCCAGCGAGCCGGCGTGCAACTGGCGACCTTCGACCTTGGTGGCGGCTTCTGTGACCAGACCACCGCGCGCGCCCACGGCACGAGCCAGTCCGCCGTGCTGCAGGAGATCGGGCAGGCCACGGCGCAGCTTCGCGAGCACTGCCCCGGCGTGCGCCTCGTCGCCGAACCGGGGCGCTTCTTCGTCGCCGATGCGGCTGCCATAGTGGCCACGGTGAAGTCCGTTCAGTCGCTCACTTGGCGGACGGACCACGTGGGCAACCACGTCCCCCTGAAGCACCTCGAGGTCCACATCGACGACGGCATCTACGGCACGTTGATGGGGCAGGCGCACGACGACAAGGTCTGGGACGTGCAGGTGCTCCGGCCGGCCCTCGCTGCGCACCACCCGCCCGCCTCGACGATCCCGGCGCACATCTGGGGCGCGACCTGCGACAGCTACGACCGCATCCACGGACTGCGGGAGCTTCCCTCCGACCTCGGCGTCGGCGATCGCCTGTTCGTTCCCGCGGCCGGCGCCTACTCGCTCACGACGGCCACGCGCTTCAACCAGGCCGCGCAACCCTGCGTGTGGGCCTTCGGTGAAGACCCTGAAGCCCCGGAAACGGGCACTCTGTTCGATACCGACGGCGCCTCGCTGTTTCGGACCATTCGACCTGAGCGGACGCACGCCTCGGCCGCGAGCGGGGTGTCACCGAAGAACCGCGTCGTTCCTCCTGCGGCGCCCGAGCTTGGCGCCGTCGAGCGCTAGACTGTGCAGCGGCGTCCGATCCGTCGCGGCCGGCGGCACCCGAAGCGGAGTCTCGAACCAGCACCGATCCGCGGTCGGTAGTCCAGAATTCGTTCGAATTCCAAGGAATCCGCTTCCCAGTCCGCGGATGCCCGTCGCCACCACCCTGTACCAAAGGGGGCTGCCCGGAGAACCCCGGCCGAGCTCGCAACTCCCGGGGCCTGGGCGCCCCCCCCCTCATGCCCCCCCAAGACCAACCCGAGCGTCAGCCTTTGGACCACAGCACCGCGGAGCTGTACCACGAGCTGCGCAAGATGGCCCAGAGGCTGCTGCGATCGGACGGTGGGCGTCGGACGCTGGACCCGACCGACGTGGTGCACGAGGTCTTCGTGCGCCTGTCGCGCGGAGAGCCGCTCGACGGGCTCGCCCGCGCGTCGTTCCTGTCGCTGGCCGCGACCGCCATGCGCCACGTGCTGGTCGACGAGGCCAAGCGCCGCCGTGCTCTCAAGCGCGGCCGAGACTTCGAGGCCGTCGCCCTGTCCTCGGTGCACTTGCGCGTCGATGAACCTGAACTCGACGTGCTCGACTTGGATGCCGCGCTCGCGAAGCTCAAACAGCTCGACGAGCGCCAAGCCCGCATCGTCGAGTTGCGCTTCTTCGCAGGCCTCAGCGGCGAGCAGGTCGCCGCACTGCTCGGGCTGACGCGTCGCACCGTGACCAACGAGTGGGCCATGGCGCGCGCCTGGCTCAAGCGCGAGCTCGGTCGCGGCCAGCGCGAGTGAACGATGGCGATCGAAAGCAACGGGGTCGAGGAGGAGTCCGCGTGCTGGCACGTTCCGCGTCCGGCAGGCCTCTGGTGTTCGCTTCGAGGGCTGGTCTCGACCCATCCTCATCGGTCTCAAGCGCCATCGCCCCACGTCTGCGTCCAATTGACTGTCGCCCGCTGCGTCCCACCAGCCTCGAGCTCAGATGGCTAGCGGCGCGCGCTCCTCACACGATGACCTCCCCATCGACACCAACTAGAAAGACCTCATGAAAACCGCAGCGCTCCTGAACGTTTCCAGCATCGCACGATGGCTCCTGCTCCTCGCTCCGATCGGAAGCGCGGCGGCCCAGAGCACCATTGCCGTACCCCAGGACTTCGCCACGATTCAGCAGGCCATCAACGCCGCCCTGCCTGGGGCTACGGTCTTGGTCAGCGCTGGAACGTACAACGAGTCCATTGACCTGCTCGGCAAGGCCATCACGGTCCGCGGAGAGTCCGAGGTTACGACGATCATCGACGGCACCTCCCTAAACTCCAGTGTGGTCCGATTTCGCAGCAACGAATCCAACTCCACGGTATTGGAGAACTTCACGATCCAGAACGGAAGTGGGTCCGCCGCCGCCCAGGGACCCGCTGGGGCACTCTACGGGGGGGGCATTCTCTGCGACGGGGCTTCTCCGGTCATCCGGCAGTGTATCATACGAAACAACTCGATACCAATCGCCGGCAATTCCCGTGGTGGCGGGATTGCGATTCTCAATGCAGCCAATATCCGCATCGAAAGCTGCCGGATTGAACTGAATTCGACGCAGTTCTCCGGGGGTGGAATGCTTATCAATGGGTCGACAGCTGTGGTTCTCAATACTGACATTGTGGGGAATGCGGCGTTCTCGAGCACGACGTCCTACGGCACAAGTGGCGGCGGAATGTCAGTGGGATACAGCAGCACCGTCCAGATGACGGGATGCCTCATCGAAGGAAACAGCGCCTCCTCGAATCACAATAGCGTCTCGTCGACTGGCGGTGGGCTGCATGTGTGGCTATCCAGCAACATCACTCTGAGCTCCTGTGTGATTGGCGGCAACTTCGCGCGGCATTATGGTGGCGGTCTCTGGATCAATGGCGGCACGTTCGCGATCTCGGACTCGACCATCGACAACAATGCCGCGAAGAAAGGCGGCGGACTCAGCACGTCCGGTTCGGGAACGGTCGTTCGCACGGTGATCTCGAGGAACAGCACCAACAGTCCAGGGAGCACGGGCGCGCTGTCGGCAAACTACGGAAATGGTGGTGGCGTGGCGCTGGGTGGTGCAGGCACAATCTCGTTCAACGACTGCAGCCTCGTTGCGAACCAAGCAAGCCACTCGGGCGGCGCGATCAGCGCCTGCCGTCAATGCTCCGGTGGCAGTCTCAACTACTCCGGCTGGAACGGAGGCACTCCGAACGTGACCGTTTCGAATTCTATCATCTGGGACAACGGCGGCGGATTCAGCTTCATTGACGCCAATCCTCTGTACACGACGTTTCGGTTCTCTGATGTGCAGGGAACCGGCATCTGGGCTGGCATAGGCAACATCAATGCGGATCCGATATTCTGGCGAAAGGAAGTTCAGGACTACCGCCTCACGCCTGGTTCTCCCTGCATCGACTCGGGAGATCCGGCCTTTCCCAGCGACCCCGACGGGTCGCCCACCGACATGGGCGCGTCGGATGTCATGGCCTTGGACTACGTGGACACCTCTAGCGGAACCCGGTACTTGGCCTCTGCAGGGCTCCTGGACATTCCAGCTGCTCGGGCTTTCGCCACGGCAGTGGGCGGTCACTTGATCTCGATCGGTTCAGCTTCCGAGCAGTCCTGGATCACAGGCCAGTTCGGCCTCGCGCACATGTGGATCGGCCTGAGTGACGAGGCAATGGAGGGGCAGTTCCTCTGGGACAACGGCGAGCCTCTGGCGTACTCGAACTGGGCAACAGGCGAGCCCAACAACGGCGGCGGCAACCAGGACCACGTTCTCCTCAACTTCGACCCCGTGGCCTACGCCGGACGTTGGAATGATCAACCGTCGACGGCGCTGGCGCACGCGCTGGTCGAGATCCCGCCGCTTTGCACTCCCCCCCTCGCCTACTGCACGGCCGGAACGACCACGAATGGTTGCGACCCGCTGCTCTCAGCCACCGGCACTCCGAGCGCTACAGCGAATTCGGGCTTCACGCTCTCGGTTTCAGGAGTCGAAGGCCAGCGCCAAGGCCTGGTTTTCTACAGCGTCAGTGGCCGCAAGCAGGGTGTCTGGACCAATGGCAGCACCAGCTTCTTGTGTGTCAAGGCGCCGACCCAGCGCATGACCGGGCAGACCTCGGGCGGCACGAACAACTCCTGCGACGGCAGCTTCTCGATCGACTGGCTCGCGTGGATCGCCACACGCCCGACCGCGGTTGGGCAGCCGCTGACGCCTGGACAACTCGTCCAGGCTCAGTGTTGGTTCCGGGACCCGTCGGCTCCAGGCACCACGAATCTCTCGCAAGGTGTCGAGTGGCAGCTCTGCCCCTGACATGAAGCTCCTGAGTGTTTGGCGAAGCACACGGCCCCGACCTGGGATCCGGAGCGATGCGAGATGGGTTCTACCCATCTCATGATGAATCGGATGATGAAGCACAGGGAGTTCGTTGAGGAGCCGATGTCGCAACAGCATGAACGCACGTCACGCATAGCAATGGGCGGTGGGATGGCGATTCCAAGCGGCGGGCCGGCGCGGAGCCACGGAACGAGATCATGCTGGGTCAGCTTGTGACAGTAGGACCGGCTCTCTTGAACGGGGGGCTATTTCTGGGCAGCGCCGCGCTCGGCGCTGCGGGGGACATCATGATCTTCCGCTGGGCCAAGGGCGGACCGTCCGGCTGGTTGCCAGCCGGCGTCGCGCTCTCGGCTCTCGGGCTGATGCTCATGGGCGTTGCATTCAGGCGGAGCACGGCGTCGTTCACCGTTTGCGTCCTGCTGCTGGTGGCGGTTCACGTGCTGATCGATGTCCTCTGGGACGTCGGCTTCTCCGGTGCGCGGTTGTCGACGTTGGAGTGGGCCGGGGTAGCCTGCGCGGCGCTGTCGGTCGTGCTTCTGCACTTCGGGAACGACAGGGTGGAGTAGTCCCGGACTGGGAACGGCGATTCGAGAAGAACGCTCCCCTGCGTGTTCTCTGTGGGACTACGTGCGAATCCTCCGGCGCCGGGAAGCAGGCACATGTGACGCTGAAGCTGGTCGCTTGGGCTCCGGAGGCGGGAATCCGGGAGTGGGAGTGGAGGTCCGGTGGATTCTGGGAGTGCCGTCGGGGCGACGCTCGTCCGTGCGAAGAACCGTGAGCGCCGGCGGGGTGTGAACGGGCGAAGGATCAGGCGGTCGGGAGCGGGGCGCCGTCGATGTCGAGGAGCGTGAAGGGGGCGAGGGAGGAGAGCTGGCGGGCGTCGCCGACGGCGAGCACGATCAGCGACGACGGACGCAAGTGGCGTTGGGCGAGCGAGGCGAGGCCGGTGGGGCCGAGCTCGACGAGCTGGCGCAGGCGCAGCAGCGGGTAGTCGTCGGGCCAGCCGAAGAGTTGCAGGCGGCGCACGAAGGCGAGGCGCGAGGCGGGCGTCTCGAACTGGCGCGCGAGGGCCTGTTCGAGCGAGTCGCGGGTGAAGTCGACCTCGGTCTGCGTGGGGCCGGTGAGGTACTGCTCGAGCAGCGTGCGCACGGTCGTGATCGAGTCGGCGGTGTGCTGCGCGTGCACGGCGGCGCCGACGGTGAAGGGCGCGGGCCAGGGCGCGAGCTCGAAGTCGGAGCGCGCGCCGTAGGTGTAGCCCTTCTTCTCGCGCAGCTCGAGGTTGATGCGGCTCGTGAACACACCGCCGAGCGGGTAGTTGAGCGCGGAGAGCGCGAGCGTGTCGGCGTGCGTCGCGGCGACGGACAGGTGGCCCAGGCGCAGCTCGGTCTGGGGCGCATCGGGCCGGTCGACGACGTACAGCCCGGGAGCCGCGGGAGCGGAAACGGGCAAGGGGGCTGACCCTTCCGGATATCCGTAAATTCTTTGCCCGCGACGCTGCGCGCGATCAGCGCTAGGCATGCCCCCGTCCAGCTCGTGTCCGCACTGGACAACGAGCTCTTCGGTCCCGACATAGCCCGCCCTCGTATGCACCCTATCCGCCTCCGCGGCGCTCGCACGCACAACCTCCAGGGCATTGACCTCGACCTCCGGGCCGGCGAGCTCGTCGCTGTCACGGGCGTCTCGGGCGCGGGGAAGTCCTCGCTCGCGCTGGACACCCTCTACGCCGAGGGGCAGCGCCGCTTCGTCGAGAGCTTCAGCCCGTACGCGCGCCAGTTCCTCGAGCGCCTCGAGCGGCCCCCGATCGACGCGCTCGAGCCGGTCGCTGCGGGCGTCGCCGTCGACCGCCGCGCGCCGGTGAAGAGCTCGCGGTCGACGGTCGCCACCATGGCGGACCTCGAGCCGTATTTCTCGGCCCTCTTCGCGCGCGAGGCGGTGCCCGTCT
>JABWBL010000681.1 GCA_013360535.1 Planctomycetaceae bacterium | reverse complement strand
CGCTCGATGCGGGCACCGCGCGCGACCTGCTCGCGTGGCTGCGCGAGCAGCAGCGCGCGGGCGTGCAGGTGTGCGCGTGGAACGGGCTCTCGTTCGACCTGCGCTGGATCGCGCACGCGGCGCAGGACGCTGGTCTCGCGAAGGAAGTCGCGCTCGAGCTCTACGACCCGATGTTCCAGTTCCACTGCCAGCGCGGCTTCCCGATCGGTCTCGCGTCGGTGGCGGAAGCGTTCGGGCTCGCGGAGCGCAAGCTGATGCACGGCTCGCAGGCCCCGCAGGAATGGGCCACCGGCGATCGTCAGCTCGTGCTCGACTACGTCGCGGGCGACTGCCGCATCACCAACGCCGTGGTCGGCTGCATCCTCGAGGCGCGCGAGGTGCGCTGGAAGACCAAGGCCGGCAAGCTCTCGCGCGAGCCGTTCCCGCGGCTCCTGAAGGTGCGCGAGGCGCTGGAACTGCCGCTGCCGGACGTGTCGTGGATGAGCGAGCCGCTGCCGCGCAAGCGCTTCCTCGCGTGGCTCGAGATGCAGCCGTGAGCGGCGTTGCCCCCGCGCGTCGTGAGCGTTTCTTCGCGACCTGCGCCCCCGGACTGGAGCCGCTCCTGCACGCGGAAGCGGGCGAGCTCGGCCTCTCGAAGCTCGAGCGGCAGGTTGGCGGCGTCTACTTCGAGGGCACGCTCGATGACGCGCTGCGCGCGAACCTTTGGCTGCGCACCGCGATCCGCGTGCTGATGCGAGTGGCGCGCTTCGAGGCCAAGGACGGCGACGCGCTCTACGCCGGAGCGCGCGCGATCGAGTGGGAGCGCTTCGTGCGCGCCGATGGCACGCTGATCGTCGACGCGCACACCAGCGACTCCGAGCTCGACCACTCGCTGTTCCTCGAGCAGCGCGTCAAGGATGCGATCGTCGACCAGCTGCGCGACAAGTTCGGCACGCGCCCGACCGTCGCGAAGGAAGGCGCCGACCTCGGCGTGTACGTGCACCTGTTCCGCGACCGTTGCACGCTGCTCGTCGACACGTCGGGCGAGTCGCTGCACAAGCGCGGCTGGCGCAAGTTCCAGGGCCGCGCACCGCTCGCGGAGACCTTCGCGGCCGCGCTCGTGCTCGCGTCGGGCTGGGACAAGCGTGCACCACTGGTCGATCCGTTCTGCGGCTCGGGCACGGTGCTCGTCGAGGCGGCGCTGATCGCGCGCAACATGGCTCCGGGCCTTTTTCGCGACAGATTCGGCTGCGAGCGCTGGCCGTCGTCGGAGCTGCGCAAGGCGACGCAGCTGCGCGAGCAGGCGCGCGCCGCCGCGAAACCGTCGAAGGCGCGGCTTTGGGGCCGCGATCTCGACCGAGCGATGCTCGCGGGCGCCAAGGAGAACCTCGAGGCGGCCGGACTTGGCGACGCGATCGAGCTCGAACACGGCCACGCGCTCGAGTTCGCTCCGCGCAAGGGCTGGGGCGCGTGGATCGTGAGCAATCCGCCCTGGGGTGAGCGCATCGGCGAGGAACGTGACGTTGCGCGGCTGTATGCGCAGTTCGGCGCGTTGCTGCGCGAGCGCTGCGCGGGCTTCCACGCCTCGCTGCTCGTGCGCAAGGGCGCGATCGCGGAAGAGCTCCGGCTGCCCAACCCGCGCCGCACGCGTGTGCTCAACGGCGGCCTCGAGTGCGAGCTCGTCACCGCGGACCTCTGACGCTCCCGCGCCGGAATACCGAGCCCGGAATACCGGAATACCGAGCCAGAGCAATTTTTTCTGCAAACTGCGGCCTGCGTCGACGGCATCGCCGTCGAAGCAGGCCGCAGTTTGCAGAAAAAATTGATCTGGCTCGGTATTCCGGTATTCCGGGCTCGGTATTCCGGCGCGGGAGCGTCAGAGGTAAGCGGTGACG
>JABWBL010000680.1 GCA_013360535.1 Planctomycetaceae bacterium | reverse complement strand
TCGCGGCGGTGACCGCGGTGGCTTCCGCGGCGGCCGCGGTGGTGGTGGTGGCCGCGGCCGCGGTGGCCGCGACCGTCGCTAGTCCAAGCGCTTCGTAGCTCTGCATCTCACGCGGGCCGGCCGTCCTTCTCGGGACTGCCGGCTCGCTTCGTGTTCCGATCGCTGCACTGTTCAGTTGCGCCCACGGACCTCCCAGTGGAGAGTGAGGTCTCATCGATGCGGCGCGGAGTCGAGGTGGAGCGAGTGTGGGGCGACGGCGACCTCGTCGAGCTCGAGTGGCGTGTTTCGGACGGGACGTCGCTCGTCGTGAATCGCGTCTACGTAGGCCACGAGCAGCTTGTGGAAGCCGCTGAAGCGCTCGCGAGATTCGACGACTCCGCAGGTGGTGCCGAGTTCGAGCTCGCGCTCGGCAAATTCGGGCCCGAGTTCGCGAATGGCGCTTTTTGCGCCCATTTTCGCTACTTCGCGCCCGGTCGCCTGCTCGTGACGTGCCGGCAGGAGTCCGAGTTCACGGAAATCGGCGCTGCGCGCCTCGCCAGCTCCGCCACGACGCACCTTCGATCCGAACGTGCGCTGCTCCAGCGTTTCGCGATGGAGTTGCGCGCTCTCGCGGCCGGTATGGACGTCGAGCCCTGGCTTGAGGCAATCTGAGGTCATGATCACCAGCGCCAGTCTTGCGAGTCGGTTGGGGGGGAGCTTTGCCGTCGTAGCGGTCGCCTGCGCGTGCGCGACAGCGCCCAAACCGGTCGATGCCGCCGAGACGATTCGCGCATCGGAAGAGCGCTTCCTGAGCGCCTTCCGCGATCACGACCTGCCCGCCGCATGGGCGCTCGTCGCGAGCTGGATGAAGTCGCAGACGAGCTACGAGCAGTTCATCGCCGGGCCCGAGGACAAGGACATCCGGCCGAAGTCCTGGCGCATCGGGAAGATCGAGCCGTTTGTGCCGGAGGATCCGTCGATGGCCGAGCTTGGAATGACGTGGTACTCGGTGCAGGTCGAGGCGGAGATGCACGACCTCAAGAGCCAGCGGCCGCCGCACCCCGACGTGTGGGTGGACCTGTGGGTGCGCGAGGCGGACGGCACCTGGGCCTGGATGTGGCGCGTCCTGTGAGCTCGCCGCCGAGTGCGAACGCCAGTTCGCGCGCGCACGGCATCGTTGTCCGAATCGTGAGTTCGCTCTCGCTTCTCGTGGCTCTCGCTGCGCTCTTCGTCACGATCGGCTGCTCCCACGAGTCGCCTGCACCGCAGATGACGGGCCGCGAGGCGCCGGTCCTCATTGCGCAGTCCGAATCCGGATCTCCATCGCGCCGCCACTGGTCGATGACGCTGTGGCGCGACGGTGGTGGCGTGGTCGAGTGGCGCGCTCGGGACGAGGTGCTCGACAAAGTGATCACGCGGCGGAAGAAGCTGTTCGTCGGACCCGAAGCGGTTCAGTCGCTCCTCGATCAGGCGCAAGCGTCCTTGCTGCGTCTGGATTGCCCCGAACTCGTGGGGGAGCCCGTGTTTGACAGCACGACAGCATCGCTGTGGATTCTCGACGATCCGGGCGGCGCGATGACGCTTTGGATCGGCTTCGTGCAACCCAGTTGGGAAGCGCAGCTGGATTCGGATCCGGATCCGGGGAGAAAGGAGCGCGTGAGGCTGTCACTGGAGTTGTGGAAGCGCGTCGAGGAGCTCCTGCCGGACGTCGACGGCGTCGCGTTCGCCCGACGCTTCCGGTAGCTCCGCGCTGGTCCACGGTTCCGACGCCAGATCTCGCCCGCCGGTGAGCCAGGCGGCGGCGCGGGCTACCATGCGGAGGTGAGTTGGGGCGCGAGAGCAGGGGCGTGGTTGGCGGTCGCGGGACTGGCGGCGGCGGCGTGGGCGCAGGGTGAGGG
>JABWBL010000679.1 GCA_013360535.1 Planctomycetaceae bacterium | reverse complement strand
TCCGGGTCGGCGATCACGGGCGGCGCGTTGCGGGCCCCCGAAGCACCTTCGGAGAGCTTGGCGGCGAGCACGGCGCCCAGCGCGAGCAACGCCGCGGCCAGCGCCAGCGGGAACGTGCGGGACGAGCCCGAAGCGCTCACGACTTGTCCCAGTCTTCCTTCTTGTTCTTGTTCCACCAGCGCTGCCACTCGTTGGGATCGTGCTCCTCGTGCTTGGCAAGCTTCGAGAGCGCCGTGGTGAGCGGCGCCGCGATCGTGTCGTAGCGCTCGCGCGCGATCAGGTCGTTGACGTTGCTGTCGACCTGCCCCTTGGCGCTCATCAGGATCTTGAGCAGCGACTCGAACGTCGCCTTGCGCAGCTTCTGGTCGATGTCCGCGTATTCGCCGAGCGCTTCCGCCGCCGCGGCCTGGATCTTCGCGCTCGGATCGACGAGCAGGTCGAGCAGCGTCGTGCGCCCGGCCTCGGCCTTGGTCTTCCCGAGCTTCAAGATCATCACGCGTTGCAGCGCGAGGTCCTTGCGGTGTGCCTTGTCGCCGATCCACTTGATGTAGACCGGCACCGACTCGGGCGCCATCTCCCCCAGCGCCGTCGCCGCCGCGAGGAAGAGCTTGTTCTCGCGCACGCCGTCCTGATCCTCCTGGCGCTTCTCGCCGAAGCACTTGTCGAGCTGCTTGACGACCAGCGCGCGGTCCTTCGGGCCGCAGTTGGGGAACTCCTGCACGAGCTTGTCCATCACGCTGATGGCCTCGCTGTCCTCCTTGCCGCGCTTGCCGGCGTGGGCGCCGAGCTTGTCGCACAGCTCCTTCACTTCCGGGCGGTTGTCCGCCGGAGCGGGCGGGTTCTGGCGCGCGAGCGCGACCTGCGGCTGGGCAGGGGTGGCAGCGGCGGGCGTCGAGAGGGCGAGGACGATGGCCAGAAGTGCTTGCATGGTGAACCCCTTCCGAGCGGGGCGAGGTCGTTGCGGACCCTTCCTAGGCTACTGACGAGCCGGGGGTCACGCGACAACTCCCGTGCCAGCCAGCACATCCGTCCAACCCCGGGCCTTGGCCAGGGTCTCGGCGTCCTCCAGCGGAGGCGACGAAAGCCACGTGATGCCGCCGCCGACGCGGAACCCGAGCTCGCCCCCACCGGTCCTGGCGCGCCACAGGCCGGTGCGGATCAGGATGTTGAAGGCCGCCTGCCCGCGCGTGTCGATGAAGCCGAGGCTGCCGCAGTAGAAACCGCGCCCCTCGCCCTCGATCTCGGCGATCACTTCCATCGAGCGCAATTTCGGCGCCCCGGTGATCGAACCGCCGGGGAAGAGCGCCACGAGGAGGTCGCAGGCGTCCAGTCCAGAGGACACTTCCCCGACGACGTCGGCCATCAGGTGGTGCACGCGGGCGTAGCTCTCGAGGCTTGGGAAACCCTCCACCCACACGCGGCCGGGTCGGCAAACGCGGCCGAGGTCGTTGCGCTCGAGGTCGACGATCATCGCGAGCTCCGCCCGGTCCTTCTCGCTTTGCAGCAGCTCGCGCCGCACGCGCGCGTCCTCCGACGGATCCTCGTTGCGCCGCGCCGTGCCCTTGATCGGCCGAGTGCGCGCGATACGGCCGTCGAACTCGAGCAGCAGCTCCGGCGAGGCCGAGAGCAGCGCGCCGCGCTCGAGATCCGCGAAGGCCATGTACGGCGCCGGATTGCAGGCCCGCAGGCGTTCGTAGCAGTCCTCCGGCGTTCCTTCGACGTTGGAGAGCATCCGGTAGGCGAGGTTCGCCTGGTACACGTCGCCGGCGGCGATGAATTCGCGGCAGCGCTCGACGCGCCGCATGTGCTCTTCGCTCGACACGAGCCGCCGCGCCGGCGTCGCGCGCCACGACGACGGCGCGCGTTCCCGCTCGAGCAGGGCGCGAATCT
>JABWBL010000068.1 GCA_013360535.1 Planctomycetaceae bacterium | reverse complement strand
CGCGGCGGACTTGCTGGCGGAAGCGGACAGGTTGTGGCCCGCGACGCCGGCCCAGACGACGCGGCTGCGTGACTGGACAGAGCGCGCTGGCGCGCTGCTCGAGCGGCGACCGCAGCACGCCGAGGCGCGGGCGCAGCTCGCGACGCGCACGGACCTCGACGACGATCCGCGTCGCAACGAGGCGGCGCGCGAGTGGTTGCTCACGCAACTCGATCGGCTGCTCGCGTCCCTCAACGAGGTCGAGCGTGTCCACCCGTCGATCGAGACGCGCCTGCAGTTCGCGAGCACGCTGCACGAGCGTTCCGTCGAGTCGTTCGCGAGCGATTGGGCCGCGGCGGCGCAGCGTGTGCGGAGCGATGCGCGCTTCGCCGGTTTCGAGCTCGCTCCGCAGGTCGGACTCGTGCCGCTCGGCCCGGATCCGCGCTCGCGACTCGAGGAATTCGCGCACCTCGCGAGCGGCGAGCTTCCCTCGCGCGACGCGACGGGCCAGCTCGCCATCGACGGCGAGAGCGCGATCGTGCTCGTGCTCGTGCCCGGTGGCGAGTTCGTCCTGGGCAGCCTGCTCCCCGACGCCGAGCACGCCGCGGGCTCGCCCAACGTCGACCCGTGGACCGGCAAGTGGGACGGCCCGCTGGTGCGCGTGCGGCTCGAGCCGTGCCTGCTCGGCAAGTTCGAGCTCACGCGCGGGCAAGTGCGGCGCCACGCGGGCCTCGACCCCTCGACGCTCGTGCCCGATGAGGAGGCACTGCGCGCCGACATGGAGCGCCTGCCTGTCGAGACGATCTCGTGGGAGTTCGCGACCCGCTGGCTCGCCGAGCTCGATCTCGCCTTGCCGACCGAAGCGCAGTGGGAGCACGCGGCGCGCGCCGGAACGACGAGCGTGTTCTTCAGCGGCGACGCTGTCGCGTCGCTGCAGGGCTTCGCGAATGTCGCGGACGCGACTGCGGCGCGCAGCGGAGCGAACTGGCCTGCGGAGCTCGCGCTAGACGACGGCTTCGTGTCGGTCGCTCCAGTGGGTTCGCTCGCGCCGAACGCCTTCGGCCTGCACGACATGCTCGGCAACGTCGCGGAGTGGTGCCGCGACTCGTGGGAGGAACTCGGCGGCGCGAGACCGCGTGCGGGTGATGGTCTCTTCGAAGGCAGCGAGGAGACGCGCGTCCTGCGCGGTGGTTCGTTCTCGCACTCGCCACGCAGCTGCCGCAGCTCGAGCCGCAACGGCGCGATGCCGTCCTACGTCGCGCCCGTGTGGGGCGCTCGCGCCGCTCGACGCGTCGAGCGCTGACGCTCGCGAGAGGGATCGTTGCTCTCGCAACGAATCCCGCGGAATTCGCATGTCAACTGAGGAACATCGTGCGAGCGCGCGGTTGTCGAAGTGCGGTCGTCTCCACGCCAACCAGCCAAGAAGGAGCCCCCTCGATGACACAGCGTCAACTTGCAAGTGTTGCAACCCTCGTTGCAATAGTTGCTGCCGGATGCGGCAGCGGAACCTCGGCCGAAGACACGTCCCTCGGCGAGCCGCACTTCGCCTTCGCCGGCACGCGCGCGCGCGTGCTCGCCACCAACGACCTCGGCATGCACTGCATGGATCGCGAGTACTCGGTGTTCTCGATCCTGCCGCCGTTCAGCGTCGTGCACGCGCAGGTCGTGAAGCCCGGACCCACGGGCGCTCCGGTGCTGCTCGATCCGAACACCGTCGAAGTGCGCTACTCGGCGAGCGTGGACCCGATGGGCTCGTCGAACTCGACGAGCATCGGCAAGACCGACTTCTGGGATCACGCCCAGGCGCTCTTCGGAGCGACGCTGCAGCCGGGCGAGGGCCTGCTCGGCCTGTACATGCCCGCGGACGCGCCGAATCCCGGACCGCAGCCGCTCGCGTGGGAGCCGCAGCACGAGTGGTTCACCGCGGCCGGGATCCCGATCACGCCGACCGACGACCTCGGCGGCACGAACACCTATCCGCTGATGCGCGTGAGCGCTTTCGACCGCGCGACGGGCGTGCGCATCGCCGCGACGGACATCGTCGTGCCCGTCGCGCAGGAGACCGACTGCAGCAACTGCCACGAGACCGGCGCGCTCGCCGCGAACGATCCGGGCGTGGCGTGGTCGACCGATCCCGATCCGGAGATCCGCTCCAAGCGCAACATCCTGATCCTCCACGATCACGTCGAAGGCACGAACCTGATGGCGGCGCAGCCGGTGCTGTGCGCGAGCTGCCACTACTCGCCGGCGCTCGACCTCGCGGGCGCGGGGCCGCAGGGCAGCCAGCTCGGTCACGCGACGATGTCGAACGTGATGCACAGCCACCACGGGCAGCTGCTCGATACGTCGGGACAGCCTGTTTTCCCGCCGAATGGCACGGCGCAGCAGACTTGCTACCAGTGCCACCCGGGCGCGCAGACGCAGTGCGCACGCGGCGCGATGGTCAACGCCGGGATGGAGTGCTTCGACTGCCACGGCGACATGCGCTCGGTCGGCGGAGACTTTCCGCTGCTCGCCGGCGGCAGCATCGATGGGCAGAACGATGGACACGCGCGCCGTCCGTGGCAGGACATGCCGCGCTGCCAGTCGTGCCACACCGGCGACGCGCGCCAGCACCTCTCGGGCCCGAACTACGCGCTCGCGCCCGACGGCTTCCGCCTCAGCCAAGCCTTCCGCATCGGCGATGCGTCGGCTTCACCGATCGCGAGCCCCGCGGGGCGCTTCGCGGAGAACCCCGGCACGCTGTACCGCTTCAGCACGGGTCACGGCGGAGTGTCGTGCGAGATGTGCCACGGCGCGACGCACGCGGAGTGGCCGGTGCAGCCGCTCAACGCCAACGACAACGTGACCGCGCGCTCGCTGCAGCGCCACGCGGGTCCGATCCTCGAGTGCTCGGCCTGCCACACGGGCCTGCCGCCGTCGGTCTCGATGAACGGCCCGCACGGCATGCACAACGTCGCCGACATGCGCTTCATCGATGACGAACACGGCGACTTCTTCGAGCAGAACGAGAACCTGTGCAAGGCCTGCCACGGAGCGGACCTGCTCGGCTCGCCACTCTCGAAGACTTCGAAGGACCGTTCCTTCAACGTCGAGGGCCACACCTACAATTTCCCCAAGGGCACGCAGGTGCGCTGCGACACCTGCCACGACCTGCCGGACTAGACGGAGGCCGTTTTTCGGGGCCGGCGGAAGGAAATGGCATTCCTCCACCGGCCCCTTCCCTTCGTTCTGGCCGTGAGCGCGACCGCTGGCATGCGCCTTGCACAGGCGCTCCGGACCACGACGCCTCTGAGCGTCTCGGCAACGTTCTCCGCTCTCGCTTTCTGCCCCCCATCCCATGACTCACTTCCTGCTGCCCGCCTTCGCGGCCGTGCTCGTCGCGAACGTCGCGACGGCCCAGACGACCTCGTTCCAGCCGCACGTCGACTACGACCTGTCGCAGCCGCATCCGATCCAGTCGGCGAGCGCGGACTTCGACCTCGACGGCAACCTCGACCTGATCGTGACGTGCGAAGGCCAGAACGGCGGCCGCGTCAGCGTGCTGTGGGGCGACGGCACGGGCGACTACGGCTCGAACACCGGCGTCAACGTGTACCTCGCCTGGGGCCTCGTCGTCGACGACTTCAACGGCGACGGCTGGCCCGACTTCGCGGTCACGTCCTGCGGCTGGGCGCAACACGGCATCAGCGTCCTGCTCAACAACCACCAGCGCGGCTTCACCGGCGGCAGCGGCATGAGCTCGCTCGGCACTCCGCCCGTCGGACTCGCGAGCGCCGACTTCGACCACGACGGCGACGTCGACATCGCCGTGGCCAACAACTCCGGCGGCTATGCAGTCGACTACTTCTGGAACAGCGGGCTCGGGTTCTTCAGCTCGTTCCACGTCATCCCGTACACGAGCGGTCTCGCGGGCCAGCGTGTCGTCGCCGGCGACTTCGACAACGACGGCTGGGCCGACCTCGCGCTCAGCCACGCGGGCGGAGTGAAGCTGATCCAGAACATCCACCAGAGCTACGAGTGGTTCCACGAGTTCCCCACGTCGATTCCCTCGGGCCCCACGGTCGGCCTCGCGGTCGCCGACATGAACCTCGACGGCAACCTCGACATCGTGACCGCCAACGGCCTGATCACGGTCTGGTACGGCGATGGCAGCGGGGCGTTCCCGAGCAACTCCAGCTCCGGCGTGTACTCGGTCGGCGACGTGAAGGTCGCGGACGTCGACGGCGACGGGTGGCTCGACGTCGTCGGCGTCTCGCCGTTGCAGATCGCCTACGGCACGGGCACGGGCCTCGCGGGCGGCGCACAGCAGGTTCCGACCGGAGTCGGCCCGACGACGTGCATGGTCGGCGACTTCGACGGCAACGGACGCATCGACCTCGCGACGGCCTGCAACAACAACGCGCAGGACGCGTACGTGTCGATCCACCTGCAAGCGGACGCCCCGCCGCCGACGCCCTACTGCACGGCAAAGTGGAGCTCGCTCGGCTGCGTTCCGTCGATCAGCTTCAGCGGCTCGCCGCACCTCGGTGGCACGACGCAGTTCAACATCACGGCGAGCGCGATCCTCAACCAGAAGGCGGGCCTGCTCGTGTACGGCTTCCAGCGCGGGAGCGGCGCGTTCCAGGGCGGGACCCTGTGCATCTCCGGTGGCCTGCGCCGCACTCCGGTCCAGAGCTCCGGCGGCACGGCGACGGGTGCGAACTGCTCGGGCACGTTCACGTTCGACATGCAGGGACGCATCCAGGGCGGCAGCGATCCGATGCTCTCCCTCGGCCGCACGGTCGACGCGCAGTGGTGGTACCGCGACCCGCAGGATCCGTGGACGAGCGGGCTCTCGAACGCGCTCGAGTTCACCATCGCGCCGTGAGGCCAGCGCGCCGGAGCGCATCGAGACATTCGACGTTGCGCCGCAAATGCAACTTCCAGCCCACCCGCGAAATTGCCGCGGGTGGGCCGGTCTCGCTTCGGTAAGTGCGAAGAAGAGCCGGGTAGTGCGACGCGGGTTGCGGGGTACCTTGCGGCGTCAGCTTTGGAGACACCCATGAACTCGATGAACATCCTCGTCGCGGCCGCGCTGTTCTGCGCGCCCGCCTCCGCCCAATCCCTGCAGGTCATCTACTGCGAGATCCCCGCCAGTCCGAAATCGGTCGTGCCCGGCGCGCTCGAGACGACGACCGGACTGCCCGAGGCCACGAACTTCCGCGCCCTCGAGGACCTGTTCGTCAGTCCCGACGGCTCGCGCTGGATGATCAAGGCCCGCACGCAGCAGGGCAGCGACGAGGAGAACATCATGCTCCTCGGTTCCGGCCTGAGCGGCACGATGTTCGCGCAGGAGGGCCAGCCGGTGCCCGGTGGCGTCTCGGGCGAGCTCGTCGACTTCTTCGGCTCGGGCGTCGGCCGCTTCGACAGCACGAACCGCTTCGCCTACTCGCTGCGCGCGCGCGGCGGCCTCTCGTCGACCTTCCAGAAGGTGGTCGTGTGGAACGGGACGAGCTCGACCATCACGACGCAGATGGGCGACCTCTACACCGGCCTGCAGGACATCCCGGCCAACCCGTCGGGCGACGAGACGGTCGGCAACTCGATCGGCTCGATCCACCTGCTCGACGACGGTCGCGTCGGCGCCCAGGACTCGACCATCGGCAACATCAGCACCACCCGCCGCCCCGCGATCTTCTACGACCGCGCCATGTTCCATCAGGCCGACGTCACGAGCGTGACCGACCTCGCGGGCACGGGCTCGATCACGATCGACGGCGTGTCGGCGAACACGTTCTACTCGAGCCCCGATGGCGCGCACTGGGTCGCGATCATGGACATCGACACGACGACCTCGTCGAACAACTCGCTCGTCTACGACGGGCGCGTGGTCGTGCAGAACAACGTCCTGATCCCGTCGACCGCGATCACCTGCGGCTCGATCTTCGCGTCGGACATCGCCGCCGACGGCCGCTGGTACGCCCGCGGGCGCGACAACTCGAGCACCGCCGCGAGTGCGCCGGACTGGGCCGTGCATCAGGGCGTCCTGATCGCGAAGACCGGCGACCCGATCGGCTCGAGCGGCCTCAACTTCGGCGACACGTTCTACGCCTTCAGCGTCAACGCCAACGGCGACTGGGCCATCGCCTGCAACACCAATGACGCCAACGCCGGCACGAACGACGTGCTCGTCGTCAACGGCGAGATCGTGGCGCGCGAGGGCGACCCGGTCGACGTCGACGGCAACGGGCTGTTCGACGACAACGCCTTCCTCGGCCGCGGCGTCAACACGAACGCCTGCTTCCAGGCCAACGACGTCGCGCTCACCGACAACGGGCGCGTGTACTTCTTCGCCACGCTGCGCGACGGCGCGAACGCCGACCTCGGCTCGAACCCCTCGTTCGGCACGCCGGACGTGATGATCGCGATCGATCTGGGCCCGAGCTGCGGCGCCAGCGTCTCGTACTGCACCGCCGGCACGAGCACCAACGGCTGCGTCGCGACGATCTCCGCCAGCGGCACCGCCAGCGCGAGCGCGGCCTCGGGCTTCACGCTCCAGATCACGAACGTCGAGGGCCAGAAGTCCGGCCTGATCTTCTACAGCCTGACCGGCGCGCACTCGGCGCCGTGGGGCACCGGCACGAGCTTCCTGTGCGTGAAGTCTCCGACGCAGCGCACGGGCGCGCAGCTCACCGGCGGCACCCTCGACGCCTGCGACGGGGCGCTCACGCTCGACTGGAACACCTTCCGCGACACGCACCCCTCCTCGCTCGGCAGCCCGTTCGCCGGCGGCGAGCACGTCTGGGCGCAGGGCTGGTACCGCGACCCGCCGGCCTCGAAGACGACGAACCTCTCCAACGCGATCGAGTTCCTCGTCTGCCCGTGATATGACTCCGGCCGAGCCGCATTCGGGCGGACGAGTGCGGGCCGATCGACGCCGCTCCCGTCGCCGCCCGCGGCTCTCCCGCTCGACTGGCTTGCGCGGAGGGCTGCGCAAACGGCGCTCTTCGAGCATCATGGGCGCGTAACGGACACTCGCGGACGTGGTAGTCCGCTCGGCTCGCACCCCTACCCCAAGCCCTCGATGCACAACCCGTTCCGCACCTTCGTCGCCGCCGCGCTGCTGCTCGCTCCGGCCGCCCTCGCCCAATCCACGACCAAGCTCAGCGCCAGCGCGAGCGGCACCAACGGCAACGGCCCGTCGGCGCTCGGCACGTCGCCGGACACGCTCTCGCCCGATGGACGCTTCGCGGTGTTCGCCAGCAACTCCTCGAACCTCGTCACCGCCGACACCAACCTGCTTCTGGACGTCTTCCTGCGCGACACCGTCACGGGGACGGTCACGCGTGCCAGCGTCGCCAGCGGTGGCCTCGAGACCAACGCCGACTCGCTTTCCCCCGCCGTCAGCGACGACGGCCGCTTCATCGCATTCCAGAGCCTCGCCAGCAACCTCGCCTCCGGCGACTTCAACAGCACGTGGGACGTCTTCGTGCACGACCGGCAGACCGGCCTCACGACGATCGTGAGCGTCGCCAACTCGGGCGCGATCGGCAACGGAGCCAGCACGAACCCCTCGATCTCCGGCGACGGCACGCTGATCGCGTTCGCGAGCGACGCGACGAACCTCGCGGTCTCCGACCCCAACGGTGCGACCGACGTCTTCGTGCGCAACCTGACGACGAACTCGACACGCATGGTGAGCCGCGTCCCCGGCGGCGCGCTCGGCAACGCGGCCTCGAAGGCTCCGGCGCTCTCCGGCGATGGCCGCTACGTGGCCTTCGAGAGTCTCGCGACGAACCTCGCACCCGGCGCGACCGCGGCCTTCTCGAAGATCCTCGTGATCGACCTGAACGCCGGCGGGCCGCAGCTCGCCAGCGTCAACTCGCTCGGCCTCGCCGCCGACGCCGGCTCGACGCAGCCCTCGCTCTCGTCGGACGGCAGCCGCATCGCGTTCATGAGCACCGCCTCGAACCTCGCGACGGTCCCGGCGGCGACGAACAACGCCTTCCTGCGCGATCGCACGGCCGGGACGACGACGCTCGTCAACGCGCTGCCGAACGGCACGCCCGCCAATGGCGCCACGTCGGCCGTGCGCCTCGCGGACAACGGCGCCTTCGCCGTCTTGCTGTCGACTTCGTCCAACCTGACGCCGGGGCACTCGGGCACGGTGGCAGATGCCTTCGTCGTCGATCTGACGACCGGCCTCAGCCTGCGGGCGAGCGTGCCGCTCACCGTTCCGGGTGAGCCCAACGGCACCGGCATCCAGTCGGTGGGTGGCGTGAGCGACGACGGGCGTCTGGCGACGTTCCAGAGCGCCTCGACGAACCTGCTCGTCGGCGATCCGAACGACTCGGTCGGCGACGTCTACCTGCGCGACTCGCTGACCAACTGGTACCGCGACGTCGACGGCGACACCTGGGGCAACAGCGCCGATTCGCTCGCGGTGATCTTCCCGCCGACGGCCGGTTATTCGCTCGTCCCCGGCGACTGCAACGACTCGAATCCCGCCGTGAATCCGGGCGCGGTCGAGACCTGCAACGGCGTCGATGACGACTGCGACGGCTCGACCGACGAGCTCGCGTGGAGCTCCTACTGCGCCGCGGGCACGAGCGTCGCCGGCTGCCTCCCGACGATCACCGCGACGGGCTTCCCCAGCGCCGCGAACGCCTCCGGCTTCTTCTTGCAGGCCTCGGGCCTGCCCGGCGGCAAGCAGGCGATCGCGGTCTACGGACTTGCCCCGACCGCGGTGGCCTACGCGTTCGGCAGCACGAGCACGATCTGCGTCGCATCTCCGCGCGCTCGCACGCTCAACCTCCCGACCGGCGGCAGCGCCGGCCAGTGCAACGGCGGCTACTCGCTCGACTGGCTCGCGTTCATGGCCGCCAACCCGAGCACGCTCGGCCAGCCGATCCAGCCCGGCCAGACCTTCTACGCTCAGGTCTGGTACCGCGACGCTGGCGTGGTGCTCAACTCCAACCTGACGGCGGGCGTGGCTTTCACGCTCTGTCCCTGAGCGTTTCTCGAGCTCCGGAAGCTCTCCCCGCGGGCGTCGCGCTTGACCGCGCGGCGCCCGCGTCGCGTATCCTGCGCAAGATGGTTGCGCTCTCCCTCACGTGCGCCGTGCTGGCGCTGTCCCCGGCCATCGCAGCTCCGCTCCCGCAGCAGGGCGACGTCCCCGTCTACCCGGAGATGCCCGCGGGCTTCCCCAAGCCGCTGCCCAACCCCGACGCCGAGGCGACCGACGAGGCCTCGATGAAGCGCTACGTCGAGCGCATCCCCGGCTCGGACGTGTCGTTCACGATGCTCCCGATCAAGGGCGGCAAGTTCATGATGGGCAGCCCGGCCGGCGAGGAAGGCCGCAAGGCCGACGAGGGCCCGGTGCACGAGGTCGAGCTCGCACCGTTCTGGATGGAGGAGCACGAGCTCACCTGGGATGAGTACCGCCTGTTCCAGGCCAAGCTCGACATCGAGCTGCGCAAGTCCGGGCGCTTCGCCGCCGGCGAGAGCGACAAGTGGGCCGACGCCGTCAGCCGCCCGACGCCGCCCTACGTGCCGATGGATTTCGGCATGGGCATCGAGGGCTTCCCGGCGATCTGCATGACCGAGTTCGCCGCGCGCCACTACACGAAGTGGCTCTCGCTCAAGACCGGGCGCTTCTACCGCCTGCCGACCGAGGCCGAGTGGGAGTACGCCTGCCGCGCCGGCACGACCACCGCCTACTCCTTCGGCGACGACCCCAAGGTCCTCGGCGAGTACGGCTGGTTCTTCGACAACTCCGACGGCGCCTACCAGAAGGTCAAGCAGAAGAAGCCCAACCCCTGGGGCCTGTACGACATGCACGGCAACGTGGCCGAGTGGGTGCTCGACAGCCACGACAAGGAGTTCTACGCGCGCTTCAAGGACAAGCTCGCCTCCAACCCGTGCAACTG
This sequence comes from Planctomycetaceae bacterium, assembly GCA_013360535.1. GTDB lineage: Bacteria > Planctomycetota > UBA1135 > UBA1135 > F1-120-MAGs118. Next base: position 975 of record JABWBL010000068.1, on the reverse strand, counting down.
GCCGACCGAGCTCTACCCGCGCGTCGTGCGCGGCGGCTCCTGGGACGACGACGCCGACCGCCTCCGCTCCGCCGCCCGCCGCGGCTCGAGCGCCAACTGGAAGGTGCAGGACCCGCAGCTGCCCAAGTCGATCTGGTACCTCACCGACGCCAAGTTCGTCGGCTTCCGCCTCGTCCGCCCCTTGGCCGCCCCCTCCGACGCCGACCGCAAGCGCGCCTGGGACGCCGACCTCGAAAGCGTTCAGGAAATCCTCGACCGCCAGCGCAAGGGCGGCCGTTGAGCGCGTCGGATCGAGGGAGCGCGCGCGATGCCGGGCCGCGCGCGCTCCCTCGATCCGACGACGCGGCTACGGGCACACGACGAACAGCACGGCGTCGGAGAGGCCGACGCCGTGGGCGTCCTGCGGGTCGCGGTAGTAGTACTGTGCGGCAACGGTGGCGCCGGGGACGAGGTTCGAGTCCGAGCCGGACGCGAGCAGCGCGTGCATGTCGAAGGAGAGCGTGCCGGTGCAGTTGCTGCCGGTGAGCGAGCCGCCCGTCGATTGCAGCGCGGTGCGGCGCACGGGAGTGCGGCAGCAGAGCGTGCCGCCTTGGAAGTTCTTCGAGGCCGTGCCGTAGCCGTAGAAGAGCAGTCCCGTGCGGTTGTTGAGCACCTGGGAGACCGAGATCGTGAACGGCCCGGGGCCGGAGACGGTCGGGTAGCCGGTGAACGCGATCGCCGGCGCACACAGTTGGCTATTGACCTTGGGCGTGCAGAAAACCTGCGGCATCCCGCAGGCGTTCGTGCCGGTGACGACGAAGCGCACATCGTCGAGGGCCGCTTCGGTGATCGAGTTGTTGGGATTGTCCGCGACGACGAAGCGCACGCGCGTCGCGGCGCCGGGCACGATGTGCGCGCCGAGGTCGATGCGCTCGGTCCTCCAGCCGGCCGTGGCCGAGTGCGCGTGTGCGCGCGCCTGCGTCCATTGCACGCCGT
>JABWBL010000678.1 GCA_013360535.1 Planctomycetaceae bacterium | reverse complement strand
CCCCGGCGCAGCTCCCCGCCACGGTCGAGCAACGCGGCCAGGGCGCGGTGCTCGCGAGCCTACCCCCCGGCGAGTGGACCTACGCCTGGATCCGCGACGGCGCCTACGCGACCGTCGCCATGGCCGCGCTCGGCATGGACGCCGAGGCCCGCGCGGCCCTCGATTATTACATCCACGCCGAGTCCGGCCGCTTCCGGGACTGGAGCGAGCTCGCCTCGTACAGCATGCCCGAGTACCAGGTCAGCCTGGTCCGCTATCACGGCTTCGGGGTCGAGGAGACCGATTTCAACGAGTTCGGCCCGAACCTCGAGTTCGACGGCTTCGGCCTCTTCCTCTGGGCGCTCCGCCAGTACGAGCAGCTCACCGGCGACACGGGGTTCGTCGACGAGTCCTGGGGCGTCGCGACGGCGAAGGTCGCCGACGCCCTCGTCGCGCTGGTCGATCCCGCGACGGGCCTCATCCGCAAGGACTCGTCGATCTGGGAGACCCACTGGAACGGCCGCGAGCGCTCCTGGGCGTACACGAGCATCACCGCGGCCCGCGGCCTGTGCGACGCGGCCGACATCGAGCAGCGTGACCTGCGCACCGTGCTCGAGCGCCGTCTGCGCGAAGTGCACGCCGCTCGCGCCCGAACCGACGATCAGAACGCGCTTCACCGCGGGCCTCCGGCGAGCGAGACGACACGCACGGGCAAGAGCAGCAGCGCCGTGACGACCACCAGCGTCGCGAACACGAGCCCGAGCCACGCCATGCGGACGAACATCGCGAAGCTCGAGCCCGGGGTCGGCGTGTCGAGCGCAGCATCGTGCGGCGCACGCGTCTCGAGGATCGCGAGCAGCAGCACGAGCTTGCGCCGCAGCAGGCTGCCGTTGCCAAACACGCGCGCGTGCGCGTCAAGTGCGCGCACCGCCCACGGCAACGCGCGCGCGAGCGCGACGACACTGAGCTCGAAGCCCGACGTTTCCCGCAGCTCCACGACTCCTGCCTCGTGCGCCGCGACGTACTGGCTCGCCACGTACGCATCGCCCGCGCCCGCGCCGAGGTAGCGCACGAACACCGCGCATTCCCGCTCGAGCGTCGCGCGATCAGCCATATTTCAGGAGGTCGTCGAGCATCGTGTCGACGTTGCGCTGGCCCGCGACGAAGCGCTCCGAGAGCGGATTGGGCTTCGCCGTGCTGTCGTACACGAAGGAGTACAGCTGGCCCGCGCTCAGCGGCAACACCGGCAGCAGGAACTTCTCGAGTGGCTTGAGCACCGCGATCGCGCCCTTGCCCGGCAGCGGCAGGAACTTCGCGTCGCCGCCCTTCTTGCGGCGGTGGATGCGCCCGAGGAAGTCGCGGAACGTCACGACCTCCGGTCCGCCGAGGTCGTAAGTGCCGCGGTCGAGCGACGGGTCGACGAGCCAAGCCTCGAGAGCGAGCGCGAGATCGTCGGCGTGGATCGGCTGGATGCGCACGTGGCCCCCACCGAACATCGGCACTACGGGCAGACTCGCCAGCCCTTCGAGCGAGTGCCAGATCTTCGCGCGTCGGCTCATCACGATCGTCGGCCGCACGATGGCCCAATCGAGCCCGCTCTCGCGCACGAGCGCCTCCGCCTCGAGCTTCGAGCGCCCGTAGGGATACGCGTCGTGCTCGGGGTACGTCGCGGCGATGCTCGAGATGAACAGGAACCGCCGCACGCCCGCACGCTTGCAGGCCTCGAGCACGCTGCGAGTGCCGTCGACGTTGGCGCGCTGGAACTCGCTCGCGCGCGCCTTGCCCGTCAGCGCCGCCATGTGCACGAACTCGGTCGTGCCTTCCAGTTCGCGCAGCCACCCCTCCGGCTCGCCGATGCGCCCGTGCACGGCGCGCACGCCGGCCTCGGGGAAGGCGCTGACGTTGCGCGAGAGT
>JABWBL010000677.1 GCA_013360535.1 Planctomycetaceae bacterium | reverse complement strand
GCCCGCCTCGCTCGCCGCGCCCGCCGCCAGCCGGCTCAGGATGCGCGCCAGGATCTCGCCCGCGGCCTTGCGCGTGAACGTCGTCGCGAGCACCTCGTCGTGCCGCACGCCGTCGCACACGAGCTGCAGGTAGTGCGTGGTCAGCTGGAACGTCTTGCCGGAGCCGGCCGACGCCAGGAACAGCCGTGAGCGTCCGTTCACGCTTCCACCGCCTCGCCTTCGAGCGCACCTTCGGCCACGACGTCGGCGAGCAGCCCGAACCCGCAGGCCGCCGCGAGCGAACGATCCGCCGGTGGCGCATCCCCGGGATGCTCGAACTCCCGTCGCTGGATCGCCTCGACGATCTCGAGCGCGCGCCGCAACGCGCTCGCGTAGTCGTCGTCCTTCAGGTCGTACGCGAGGAACAGCTCCTCCTCAGACGTCTTCGAGAGCACGATGTAGCCGACGTCGCACGCACCCGGCTTCCCCGCGCGCAGCTCCTCGGTCAGCCACAGGTACAGCGGCAACTGCAGGTCGCGCCACTCGCCGCCGCGGAAGTGCTGGCTCTTGGGCGGTTGCCCAGCTTCGCTCGTCTTGTAGTCGACGATGCGCCAGCGCTGCAGCCGCGCGTTGTAGTCGATGCGGTCGATGCGCCCCTCGACTTGCATCGCTCCGAGCGGACGCGGGCCAAAGCTCGCTTCCGCGTGCACGACGACCCAGCCCGCTCGTGCTTGCCGAGCTTGCCAGCGTGCGAGTCCCAGCAACCGTCCGCGCAGCTTCTCGACCTGCAACAGCACCGCGACCTGCGCCGTCGATCCGAAGCGGCGTTGAACGAGCGCGTCGAGTTCCTTCGAGAGCGCGTCGGCGAGCGGCGCCTCTTCGGGGCAAGCGCGCAGGTCCTCGCGTGCGAGAATCGCGGCCACTTCGTGCGCGAGATTGCCGAACGCGAGCGGGTCGAGCTCGAGCCCCGCCTCGTCCGCGGTGTCGAGGCGCAACACGTAGCGCAGGTAGTACGCGAGCGGCGACTGCAAGTACGTGCGGAAGCCGGTCGGCGAGATGCGTGTCGGCAGCGGCTCGGCGCCGAGCTTCGCCACGAAGGGCTCCGGAGCGCCGGCGGGCGCCGGCAGTTCTGCCGGATGCTCGGGAAAGGCCGCACGAACGCGCTCGACGAGCTCCGCGTCGGCGCAGCGGAACACCAGCCGGCTCGGCCGCAACGGATCACCCTCCGAATTGCGACGACCCGACAGGAGCAGCGTGCCCGGACGGCTGGCGAGGATCGCCGCGAGCGCCCACACGTCGCGTGCGCTGCGACGACGCTCGTCGACGAGCCCGAGCTCGCGCCGCGCAGGCTCGCCGAGCAGGCCACCGGTCGCTCCACGCGATGGCAACGAACCTTCGTTGAGCCCACACAGCACGAGCCGCGGCGCATCGTCGAGCGCGAGCTCCAGCCAACCGAAGACCTCGACCAGCGGATGCTCGCCACTCGCCGGATGCGGCGGCAGCTCGACCAGCCCGAACTCGTCCTCCACCAGCTCCGCGAGCTCTTGCGCCTCCAGCTTGCGCGAGGCCGAACGTTCGTACTCGCCCAGTTCCAGCACCTCGCGCGCCAGTGCCTCGAGCGCGCGCGCATGCCGCCAGCCGAGCGGATCGCGCGCGCCGAGATTCACGGTGGGATAAGCCGCGAGCAAGAGCCGCTGCAAAGCCGCCGCCCAACCGTCCTCGTGCGCGAGCAGCTCCTTCGCACGCGCGACTGCCGCCTGCAACCGCTCCGCTCCGCGCCGTTCCTGACGCTGCACTTCCTCCGGCCACGTGCCGTCGATGCGCGCCGGTGCATGGGCCGCAACGAAACTATCGAGCGCCGCCGCGAGCTCTCCGCCCCCGCCCTCGCACAGCGCGTCGAACTCCGGATGCCGCACGA
>JABWBL010000676.1 GCA_013360535.1 Planctomycetaceae bacterium | reverse complement strand
CGGGCCGCACTCGCAGGGCTCGCCGCCAGCTTGCGCGAGCAGCGCGAGGAAGTGCTCGCGGGCCTCGCGCGCCTGCTCGTCCCGCTCCCGCCCAAGGGCTCTCCCGCGCTCCCGCAGGCGCGCGCGCAGCTCAACGCGCTGCGTTACCTTGCCACGACTCTCGCCCAGATCGACGCGCTCGCGCTCGAGCAGGCCTCCCCCCACCGATCGTGACCCCCGATGGGCTTCATCGAACTCAACGTCCTCAACAACGCGACCTCCAACGTCGCGCTCGGCATCGACCTCGGCACCACGAACTCGCTCGGAGCGATGTGGAAGGACGGCCGTCCGATCGTGCTGCACCCCGAGGGCGATTCCGGCTACGTGCCGAGCGCGCTGCACTTCACGGACAAGGGCACCGTCGTCGTCGGGCGCGAGGCGCGTGAGCTCGCGCTGATCGATCCGGCGCACACGCTGTTCTCGATCAAGCGCTTCATGGGGCGCGGGCTCGCCGAGCTCGAAGCCGACGTGCGCCACGTGCCGTGCCCGGTGTCGGAGACCGCGAACGGCGTCGTGCAGTTCGAGATGCGCGGCCGCAAGTTCACGCCGCAGGAGCTCTCGGCGCTGATCCTGATGAAGGTGCACGACCAGGCCTGCAAGGCGCTCGGTGGCCTCGAGGTCACCAAGGTCGTCATCACGGTGCCGGCCTACTTCGACGACACGCAGCGCCAGGCGACGCGCGACGCGGCGCGTTTCGCGGGCCTCGACGTGCTGCGCATCGTCAACGAGCCGACGGCGGCTTCGCTCGCTTACGGCCTCGACCAGCGCAAGCAAGGCAAGGTCGCGGTGTACGACCTCGGCGGCGGCACGTTCGACGTGTCGATCCTCTCGATCGAGGACGGCGTGTTTCAGGTGCTCGCGACCAACGGCGACACGCACCTCGGTGGCGACGATTTCGACCGCACGCTGGTCGACGTCGCGCGCAAGGAACTGGCGGCCGTCGTGCGCCCGAGCACGCTCGAGGACCGCGCTTTCCTGCAGCTCTTGCGGCTCGCCGCCGAGCGCTGCAAGATCGACCTGACGACGGATCCAGAGGCCTACCTGCACGTCTCGCTGCCGGAATCCGGCGTGCAGTGGCGGCGCAAGGTCACGCGCCAGGAGTTCGATGCGCTCACCGCGCACCTGATCGAGCGCACGCTGCATTCCTGCCGCCGCGCCATGGCCGACGCGAAGCTCGAGCCGAAGGACATCGACGAGGTCGTGCTCGTCGGCGGCTCGACGCGCATCCCGGCGGTGCGCACGCGCATCGAGAAGTTCTTCGGCCGCAAGCCGCACTGCGAGCTCAACCCCGACGAGGTGGTGGCGCTCGGCGCTGCGGTGCAGGCCCACGTCTTGATGGGCGGCACGCGCGATGTGCTCCTGATGGACGTCACGCCGCTCTCGCTCGGCATCGAGACCATGGGCGGCGCCGTCGCCAAGATCATCCAGCGCAACTCGACGATTCCTTGCCACGCGACCGAAGGGTTCACGACCTACGTCGACAACCAGACCGGCATCGACTTCCACGTCGTGCAGGGTGAGCGCGAGCTCGCCGCCGACTGCCGCTCGCTCGGCCGCTTCAAGCTGACCGGCATCCCGCCGATGCCCGCCGGAATGCCGCGTGTCGCCGTGCGTTTCCACATCGACGCCAACGGCATCCTGACCGTGACCGCCAAGGAAGAGGCGACCGGCAAGAGCGCGCGCATCGAGATCAAGCCGATGAACGGCCTGACCGACGGCGAGGTCGAGACGATGCTCAACCTCGCTTACAAGAACGCGCGCGAGGACTTCGACGCGCGCCGCGCGGCCGACCTGCGCACCGAGATCGGCACGATGGCTCGCGCGAGCGAGCGTGGCCTCGCCCAGGCGGGAGCTGCGCTCGACC
>JABWBL010000675.1 GCA_013360535.1 Planctomycetaceae bacterium | reverse complement strand
ACCTCGGCCTGCGTCGACGGCGTGGCCGTCGACGCAGGCCGAGGTTTGCAGAACAAATTGCTCTGGCACCGTATTCCCGCTCCGACACCGCAGACTTCGCGATCCGGCACCGCAATCTCGACGAGTCAGAAGCTCGTCGTCGAACCCGAATTGAGCTGCAGGTGGCGCGAGACCGAGTCGTCACCCTGCTTGCGGGTGAAGACGTAGTCGCCTTCGCGCAGGCGCAGGGTGGCGTTGGCGGCGGTCGGGAACTCGCAGCGGAGCTCGACGGTGGCGCCGCGGTGGATCACGGAGCAGTTGGCGACGGAGCCTGGCGGGCCGCCGAGTTCGAGCATGGCGGGCACGGGTGCGAGCAGGGCGCCGAGTTCGACGGGCTGGCCGGGCTCGCAGGAGATGCGCGGCACGAACAGCGGCGCGCGGCCGCGGAACGCGATCTCGAGCGTGTGCCAGCCGGCGCCGAGGCCGTCGAGCGCGAGCTCGGTCGGTTCCGATTGGACGGTGGAGCGACTGCCGTCGGAGGACTCGACTTGCGACGCGATGGCAGTGCTCTCGCCGGGCACGCCGCGCCGCGTGTCATCTCGCCAGGCGAGCACGCGCACGACCTTGGGATCGGTGCCGTCGAGGTCGGACACCGAGGCATGGATCGAAGCCGCGGCCTCGGGCTCCTGGAGCGGAGCGACGAACTCTAGCTGGTCCTCGCCGGGAAAGACGCCGTTGGCGACGACGCACGCGAAGCCGAGCGAACCCGCCGCAGGACGCGCGAAGACACGCAGCGAACGTGGCGGCAGGTTCGGGATCGCGAAGCGGCCTTCGGCGTCGGTCTTGGTGGCGTCGGCGAGTGGTTCGAGCGGGTCGTCGCACTCCACCTCGAGTACCCAGTCGGCCAGTGCGGCGCCGGTCGGACCGACAAGGCGGCCTTTCAGCTCCAATCCACGCTCCAGGCGCGCCTCCCAATGAAACGTGGAGCCCGCTGTGAGCGTCGCGAGCGTGCGCGCGCGGCCGAAGTCGCCGCCACCGGCCGCGATCGTCCAGTCGGCGGGACTGAGGTCGGGGATCTCGAACTTGCCTTCGGCATCCGTGCGCGCCGACGGAAGCCCACGAGCACCCTCGCGCCACGCGACCACCGCCACGCCTTCGACGGGATTGCCCTCGTGATCGAGCACGCGCCCGAGGATCCGGCCAGTCTCCGGAGAGCTCGCGCTGCCTTCGACGAGGTTGAGCAGCGCTCCGCGCACCGTGAAGACGTTGCTCGCATCGACCTCGAGCTCCACGATGCTCTCCGGGTCGTGCTGCGGCGGTGGCGCATCGCACAAGGCGGGCTCGACCCACAGGATGCGCCCTTCGGCGTCGCGCTCGCACACGACCGAAGTGAAGTTCTCGACGGCGGCCAGGGCGTGGTCGATCCTCAGGACATTCTGCCCTCGCACTGCGACCTCGAACGACAGCGTGTTGCGCTGGAAATCGGCGCGCGACGAGTTGGTCCGCAGCGCGGCCCGCTGAAATCCCGCGGAAACGCGCAGGCGCCGGCAGGACCCCGAGGGGTCGAGCGTGAGGTCGAGCTCCATCGTCGGCTGGAAACCGCGCCAGCGCAGCAGCAGGTGCCCGTCCTCGCCGGTCTGGCCGACTTCGTTGAGCGTGTGGCCCGCGGGCGCGGCAAACACGTTCTGTCGGTCGCGCGGCAGGTCGAGCGAGTCGACGATGCCGACGTCGAGCTCGTACTCGAACGTTGGCGCTTCCCATGGCGTGCGCACCGGCTGCTCGACCGTGGCCGCGCTCGTCGGCGCTTCGCTGCGTTCCTGCGCGGCTTCGCTCGCGGGCTTTGCTGGCTGCGCACATCGAGCGCCGGCCGCCAGGCACCGTAAACGAAACCGCCGGGCTCATCGTCACCGTCGAGGAAGCGTTCCGCTTCACCG
>JABWBL010000674.1 GCA_013360535.1 Planctomycetaceae bacterium | reverse complement strand
GCAGGTGCGGCGGCTGCACGAGGCGGCGCTGCACCTGTGCGCCTACGCGGACGATGGGAACGTGCGCGCGGAGGCGGAGCGGCTGCTCTCCGAATTCGACCGGCGGCCGGACCTCGGGCGCTTCGCGGACGAGCTCGTCGACAGCGGCATCGCGGGCACGGCGATCGGCTATCCGTTCTTTGGTCCGACGGCGCGCCGGCTGGTCGCGCGCCACGGCGAGCGGATGCGCGTCAACTGGCCCCTGTTCGACGGCAAGGCGCGGCTCGAAGGGCGCCTCGCGTTGCTCGCGAGTTATTCGGAGACGCCGGGACTCGACGAGTACGACATGCCGCTCGCCAAGTGGGTCGCGCGGCTCAAGGGCAAGGACGAAAGCGACGCGCAGTTCCTCGTGAAGCGCCTCGCGCGCCTCGGCGCGAGCGAGTTCGAGCGCGACACGCTGTACGAGGAGCTCGGGCTCGAGCTGCTGCTCGAGGCGGGACCGGACACGCCGTCGCGCACGCGCGAGCGCTTCGACACGGGCCCGCTGCACTTCCAGCGCGAGCCGCTGCGCCGCGGGCGTCCCGACATCGTCGCGGAGCTGCGCCGCAAGCCGCGCCGCATCGTCGAGCTCGACGAAAAGCGCGGTGCGGAGCTCGTGGCGCTCGCGCAGGACGCGATGGTGACACGCTCGCGCGACCTCGACGCCTTCATGCACGGCGATCCACGCGACACGCGCCTCGTCGACTGCGGCGACGGCCTCGTGTTCGCGGCGATCGGCGTCAAGCCCGAGCGGCGGCTGATGCTCGAGAGCGTGTACGCGTTCCTCACGCTCAAGAACGGCGTCCCGATGGGCTACGTGCTCACCAGCGCGCTCTTCGAGAGCTCCGAGATCGCCTACAACGTGTTCGACACGTTCCGCGGCGGCGAGGCGGGCGCGATCTACGGCCGGGTGCTGTCGATGACACGCGCGGTGTTCGGCTCGAATGCCTTCACCGTGTATCCCTACCAGCTCGGCGGCGACGGCAACAAGGAAGGCCTGAAGTCGGGCGCGTGGTGGTTCTACCAGAAGCTCGGCTTCCGCCCGCGCGATGCGGCGACGCTGGCGCTGATGGAGGCGGAGCTGGCGGCGCAGGAGCGCGACCCGACGCACCGCTCGTCGATCGCGACGCTCAAGCGGCTCGCGAAGCAAAACGTGTACTGGCACGCGGGAGCGCCGCGCGACGACGTGATCGGAGTGTTTGCGCTCGAGCAAGTGGGGCTCGCGATCACCGACCACCTCGCGGCGCGTTTTGGTTCCGACCGCGAGCGCGGCGAGGCGTCGTGCGCGGACGAGGCGGCGAAGCTCTTCGGCGCGCGCGGCTGGAAGGACTGGGACGCAGGCGAGAAGTTGTGGTGGCGTCGTTGGGCTCCGCTCGCGCTCATCCTGCCGGGTGTCGAGCGCTGGAGTGCGCGCGACAAGGCCGAGCTCGTCGCGTGCGTGCGTGCGAAGGGGGGACGACGCGAGTCCGATTTCGTGAAGCGACTCGACCGCCACCGCAAGGCCCGCGCGGCACTGCGCGAGCTCGCGCGCGACGGCTGGAAGCCCAAGTGAGGCGTGCGCGGACTCCGGCTACGACTTCGTAGCGCGGGAGGGGCGCAAGGGCCCCGCGGCGGGCCGTGGACGGCGTGGCACGGCGCTTGCCAAGCTGCCGGAACTCGTCCGTCCCCCAGAAATCCCGCCGGAAACTGCCATGTCGCGCTCCTTCCCGCTCGTCTCGTTCGCCCTGCTCGCAGGCTTGAGCCTTCCTTGTCTCGGCCACGGTGGCGCCTACCGCGCCCCCGGCGACACGGTTCCGGGCGGCAGTTCCTCGTCGGGTGGAACTACGGGCGGTGGTTCCGGTTCGACGCCGACCACGGGTGGCACGAGCACGCCGGGGGCGCCGGGGCAGCCTTCGGGCG
>JABWBL010000067.1 GCA_013360535.1 Planctomycetaceae bacterium | reverse complement strand
ACCCGGCATGAAAATGCCGTGGTGGATCCGAGGTCGTGCCGGGCGACGACGTCCGGCCCCGGTGCCCGAGGGGGCCCTCACCTCCCGGGGCCGGGACTCGGTCGACGCTCGGGGGCTCCGCGCGCAAGCGCGCTGCGCCCCCGACCCCCCCGGGCCCCTGTCGTGGCCCGCCTACGACCCCGCCCCTCCGGTGAGGACCCCCTCCGTCCCCGGGGCCTCCTGCCGGATGAGAGGGGATGTGAGGGATGAGGGGGGATGTGAGGGAGAGCTCTGTCAGAAACGGCAACGCCGAGCGGTCGGTGATCGCTCGGCGCTGCCGCTTCTGAAGCGGTAATAAGCAGGAAGAGAAGCGATAAGCGAAGCGATCAATTGGCCGAGACGATGACCGGCGTGGACGGTCCATTGCCACCGCCGGGCCTGATGCCGCCCCACCCCTCGGGGAGGGCCGGCTCCGTCCAGTTGAAGAGGAAATGACCGTCGAGGGCCGAGACGTTGACGCACTCGGCGCTCTTCGGGTTGCCGAAATCCTCGTGCCAGTAGGCGACGTGCATGGCGAGCGGCGCCCTGAGATACTGGATGTGGGGGACCTCGGAGAACCAGAGGACCTTGGGCTCACCATACTTCTCGTTGGACATGGTGGCGTTGAGGTCCTTCCATTCGATCGGGAAGTAGCCGATCGCGGTCGTGGCGTACTTCGTGTGGTCGTGGCCGGGGACGGGGACGCCGCCCTTGCCGGGGGAGAAGAGGGAGGCGTAGACAGGGCGGGTGCCCTCGTAGGCAGTGAGGGTGCCGGGGAGGATCTTGACCTCGATCCACTTGCCGCCGGGGGTGACGCCGCGAGGGAGGTCCTTCCTGGCGCGGGTGAAGGTCATGTCGGCCTCGTCGACGAAGACGCCGGGCTCGTCGCGGAGCTCGTAATAGGACTTCTTGCCGGAGGCGACGCGCTCGTCCTTGATGGCGACCGGGGTCTTGCCAGGGACGGCGCCGGCAGGGGTGAAGCCGCCGCCGTCGTCGCGGCGATATTTCGGCTTGGGGCCGTGGGTGCGGTTCCAGGCGAGGGGGAGCTCGAGGCCCTTGCCGAGCTCCTTGCCCTTGAACTGGGAGCGCTTGACGGCTCGGACGCGGTCGGCGGGGACGATCATGAGGTCGCTGGTGAGCAGCCAGGTGCGGCCCTCGGCCTCGAAGGCGCTGGCGTAAGCCAGGAGCGAGCCGTTCGGGATGACGCGCCAGACGAGCGTGGCAGGGTTCCGGTTGCCAGTGCCGGTGACGCGGCGGTTGCCCTCGAAGACGTCCGCAGGGACGGGATCGGTCGGGGGGATGGGCTCGGTGGTGAGCAGCTCCTCGTGGCCGCGCGACCACTCGGCGAGCTGGACGAAGGAGCCGATGAGCTGGCAGAAGCTCGAGCTGATCGAGCAGTGGCTCGACAACTCTGCCGGGCGCCACAGTCAGGAGCTCGTCGTCGAGGCGCGCCTGCAGCTCGCCGAAGGACGCCTGCTGTTCTCGCGCCGCGACATCGAGTCGAGCTCCGCCCCGCGCGAGGCGCTGCGCGTGCGCATCGAGAGCGCCAAGGAGGGCTTCCAGCAGATCCTCGCCGATCCGGCCGCATCGGCCGGCGCCCGCAACCGCGCGCAGGTCGGCCTGCGTGGCGCGGAGGTCCTGCTCGCCGCACCCGGCACCAAGACCGTCGCCCTCATCAAGCGCGCCCAATGGAGCGCGCGTGCTCCCCGCACCGCGAACCTCACGCCGCTCAAGGGCCAGTGGAGCCGCATCACCGTCCACCACTCCGCCGAGAGCACCACCGACCCGCGCGGCGGTTCGCTCGAAGAATCCTCGGGCACCGTGCGCTCGATCCAGAAGTTCCACATGGACGACCCCGAGCACCGCTGGGGCGACATCGGCTACCACTTCCTGATCGATTCGGGCGGCCGCATCTTCGAAGGCCGCGAGCTCGACTGGCAAGGCGCGCACGCCGGCGGCTCGAACAACTACCAGAACATCGGCATCTGCCTGCTCGGCGACCTCGAGAAGCGCGCGCCCTCCGAAGCGGCGCTCAAGTCGCTGCAGGTGCTGCTCGACGACCTGCGGACGCGCTTCCGCATTCCTGCCGACCGTGTCGCTCCCCACAGCGAATACGCGACCACTCGTTGCCCCGGCCCCGCGTTGACCGCGTGGCTGCGCAAGTACAAGTGATCGAAGCGGGCGAGCGGTTCTCGCCGCCCTCCGCGTTCGTTCACTTCTTCAGGCGCTCGAGGTCGGCGCGCACCATCTCGCGCACGAGCTGCTCGAACGACACGCGCGGCTCCCAGCCGAGCTCCGCACGCGCCTTCGACGCGTCGCCGACGAGGCGCGCGATGTCCGCAGGACGCAGCAGGTCCGCGTCGACGTCGACGTGCGCGCGCCAGTCGAGCCCGACCTCGTCAAAGGCGATCTCGACCAGCTCGCGCACGCTGTGCTGGCGGCCCGTGGCGATGACGTAGTCGGAGGGCGTGTCGCGCTGCAGCATGAGCCACATCGCGCGGACGTAGTCGCCCGCGAAGCCCCAGTCGCGCTGGGCTTCGAGGTTGCCGAGCTTGAGGCGCTCCTGCAGCTTGAGCTTGATGCGGGCGGCGGCGAGCGTGACCTTGCGCGTGACGAACTCGGGGCCGCGGCGCGGGCTCTCGTGGTTGAAGAGAATGCCGCAGCACGCGAACAGTCCGTAGGACTCGCGGTAGTTGACCGTGATCCAGTGGCCGTAGAGCTTGGCGACGCCGTAGGGGCTGCGCGGGTGGAACGGCGTGTCCTCGCGCTGCGGCCAGACCTTGACCTCGCCGAAGAGCTCGGAACTCGAGGCCTGGTAGAAGCGCGCCTGCGGGCAGACGTGCCGCATCGCCTCGAGCATGCGCGTGACGCCGAGCGCGGTGAACTCGGCCGTGAGCACGGGCTCCTGGAACGACGTCGGCACGAACGACTGCGCCGCGAGGTTGTAGATCTCGTCGGGGCGCGCGGTCTCCATCGCACGCACGATGCTGGTCTGGTCGAGCAGGTCGCCGCGCACGAGCTTGAGCTGCGGCAGGAAGTGCTCGATGCGCTCGAAGCTGCCGGTGCTCGAGCGGCGCACGAGCCCGTAGACCTCGTAACCCTGCTCGAGCAGCAGCTCGGCGAGGTAGCTGCCGTCCTGACCGGTGATGCCGGTGACGAGCGCGCGCTTGCTCATCGGGCCTCCCAGGTGCCACTCGCGAGGAGGAAGGCCACGAGCGCGGCGAGCGCGAGGCGCCACCAGCCGAACAGCGCGAGGCCGCGCCGCTCGAGGTAACCGACCATCCAGCGCACGCTCGCCCACGCGCTCGCGGCCGCGACGACGAAGCCGATCACGATCGCGGAGAGGCCGAGCTCATTCACCATCGTGCTGCCGTCCTTCAGGCCCTTGTAGGCGGTCGCGGCCGAGAGCGTGACGAGGCCGAGCAGGAAGCTGAATTCGAGCGCCGCGGGCAAGGCGAGCCCGAGCCCGAGGCCTCCGAGGATCGTCGCGAGGCTGCGGCTCGTCCCGGGCCACATCGCGAGGCACTGCACGAGCCCGATGACGACGGCGCCGCCGAGCGAGAGCTCCTCCAGCGGCTTTCCGCGCAGCGGGTCGGCGCCGGCGCGACGGCGCGCGACGAACAGGATCACCACGCCACCGACGGCCCAGGCCGCGACGACCGGCCACAGGCCGAACAGCAGCTCCTCGATCTTCTCGTCGAAGAGTTTTCCGAGCACCGCTGCAGGCACGAAGGCTGCGATCACGCGCAGGAACAGACGCCGGCCGGCGGGATCACTTCCCGCCAGGCCGCGCAGCATCTGCAGCAAGCGCTCGCGATACAGGAGCGCCACCGCCGCGATCGCACCGGCCTGGATGCAGATCGCGAAGGCGTTGTGGGCGGCGCTCGCCTCGAGGCCGAGCGCCCGCTGCACGAGGATCAGGTGGCCCGTGGAGCTGACCGGCAGGTACTCCGTCAGGCCCTCGACGAGCCCGAGCAGCGCTGCCTGCCAGGCCTCCATGCCGACTCAGCCGATGCTGGCGGCGGCCTGGATCGGGTCGGTGTACGGGAGCTTGAAGCTCTCCGAGACGCCCTTGTAGGTCAGCGCGCCCGCGACGACGTTGGCGGCGCTGCGCAGCGGCGCGTGTTCCTTGATCGCGCGCGCGGGCCCAAGCTTCGCGAGCTCGACCGCGTACGGCAGCGTCGCGTTGTTGAGCGCGAAGGTGCTCGTGCGCGGCACCGCGCCCGGCATGTTGGCGACGCAGTAGTGGATCACGCCGTCGATGACGTAGGTCGGCTCCGCGTGGCTCGTCGGCTTGGCGGTCTCGATGCAGCCGCCCTGGTCGATGGCGACGTCGACGATCACGCTGCCCTGCTTCATCAGCTTGAGGTCCTCGCGGCGGATCAGCTTGGGCGCGGCGGCGCCCGGGATCAGCACCGCACCGACGACGAGGTCGGCCCACGGCAGCATCTCGCGGATCGCCATCGGCGTGGAGTACAGGAGCTTGCAGTTCTTCGGCATCACCTCGTCGAGGTAACGCAGGCGGTCGAGGTTGACGTCCATCATCGTGACGTCGGCGCCGAGGCCACAGGCCATGCGCGCGGCGTTGGTGCCGACGATGCCGCCGCCGAGCACGAGCACGTGCGCGCGGTCGACGCCGGGGACGCCGCCGAGCAGGATGCCCGAGCCGCCGCGCGAGCGCTCGAGCCACTGCGCACCGGCTTGGATCGCCATGCGACCGGCGACTTCACTCATCGGCGTGAGCAGCGGCAGCGTGCGACCGACCTCGAGCGTCTCGTAGGCGAAGCAGTGGGCGCCGCTCGCCATCATCGCCTTCGTCAGCTCGAGATCCGCCGCGAGGTGGAAGTACGTGAACAGCGTCTGGCCCTTGCGGATGTGCGGCCACTCCTGCTTGAGCGGCTCCTTGACCTTCAGGATCAGGTCGCACTGCTTCCACACGTCGGCGGCGCTCGGGGCGATCTTCGCGCCGGCCTTCACGTACAGCTCGTCGGGGAGCAGGCTGCCGACGCCGGCCTGGGTCTCGACCCACACCTCGTTCCCCGCGGAAACCAGGCGCTCGGCGCCGGCGGGGGTCAGGGCAACTCGGTTCTCGTGGACCTTGATCTCGCGGGCGACACCGATCTTCACGGGCTTTGACCTTCTGGGGCTTTCGGGCGGAGGGCGTTCGCTGCGGCGGGTGTGCCGCGCGAGCGCCTTGGGCGCGTCATTGGGGCCGAGCAGTCTAGCGTCGCGCTCGGACGATCCCATCGGTGAAGAGCCTCTTGCCAGCGCCCCTCGCAGCCCCTACACTCCCCGCCCTTCGGTCGCCCCTCGGGCGTTCCGGGCGTGGACCCATAGCTCAGTTGGCTAGAGCACTACCTTGACATGGTAGGGGTCACAGGTTCGAGTCCTGTTGGGTCCACCAAACTCCCCTCTCCGCGCCCGGTCCGGGCTGCGCGTCTTGGCCCCCATCCTTGGGGTGGCTGACATCCGAGAGGCAGTGACCTTGCCGTCGAGCGTGGCTCCGGCAACACCAGCCCGCGCGACGCCGCGCTCACACCTGCCCCGCTCGCTCCGTACCGTCTTGGAGCCCGCGAATCCCCCGGAGATTCCATGCTGAGCCTGCTCCTCGCCCTGTCCTGCTCCCCCGTCGCCGCCCCGCAAGCGCAGGAACTCTCGGCCTACGACCGACGCTTGACGCCGACCGCGATCGTCGCGCGCGACGTGCGACCGGCCGTCGTCTACATCGAGTCGACGCGCTCGGTGTTCAAGGGCTTCGACATCGTCGGGCGGCGCGTGATCGGCGAGGACACGAGCTCCGGATCCGGAGTCGTCGTGCACGCCGGCGGCTACATCGTCACCAACGCGCACGTCGTCGGCGAGGACCCGCGTTCGACCATCACGGTGCAGTTCGACACGACCGTGCCGGGCTCGACGGAGATCGACGCCAAGGGGGTCACGGTCTCGCGCCGCTTCCCGGCGAAGCTGCTCTCGACCTCGCGCGACCAGGACCTCGCGCTGCTCAAGGTCGACAGCGAGCTCGCGCTCACCACCGTGCGCATGGGCACGTCGAGCGACCTGATGCTCGGCGAGGACGTGATCGCGATCGGCAACCCGCTCGGCCAGCGCCTGACCGTCAGCCGCGGCATCGTCTCCGGGCTGGGCCGCGAGATCGTCGTGCGCGCCGGCACGGACGTCACGCTGCGGTTGGGCGACCTGATCCAGACCGACGCGGCGATCAACCATGGCAACTCCGGCGGTCCGCTGCTCAACATCCTGGGCGAGATGATCGGCATCAACACGGCTGTCAACGAGGCGGCCGAGAACATGGGCTTCGCGATCCCCGTCGACCGTGTCGAGGAAGTGCTGCGCGACCAGCTGCTGGCGCCGGAGTCCTCGCGCTCGTGGTACGGCTTCGACGTCGACGACGCGGGCACGCTGTGCATCAACCGCATCGTTCCGGGCAGTCCCGCCGCGCTCGCGGGGATGGAGACGGGCTATCGCCTGCTCGCGATCGACGGCACCGCGGTCTCCAGCCGCGAGGAGTACCGCCTCGCGCGCCTGCAGCTCACCCCGAACAAGCCCGTGCGCTTCAAGGTGCAGGCGGCGGAGGGCGAGCGCGAGTACGAGCTCAAGGGCTGGAGCCGAGTCGACGGCGCCGTGTTCGAGCGCACGGGCATGACCGTCGACCGTTGCGCCGTCGGGAATCAGGCCTCGATCTGCGTTTCGAGCGTCGACACGACCGGTCCCGCGCACGACTTGGGCCTGCAGCCGCACGACATCATCGACTCGCTGCGCTTGCCCGATCACAACGTGATCTTCGCGGTGCGCGACGGGGCCGAGTTCGCGCGCCTGCTCGCCAAGCTGCCGCCCGGCACCGCGCTCGACGTCGACATCCTGCGCGACGACAACCAGAACGGGCGCATCGACCTGGGCACGGAGCTCTACAAGGGCTCGCTCACGCTGCGCTGAAGCGGGATTCTCGGCAGGAATTTCCGTCCGCGCTCCGGCGTGGGCGCATCGGAGGCGTTGTGGAAGAGGTTGCGCGCTGCCGCGGTGCGCGCGGTGGCTCGGCTCGACCGATATACTCCTTCCCCCGACAGGGCGGCCCGCAGGGTCGCCCCAAGGCACTCGCCTCGCGCGTCGGGGTGACTCCAGAACCCACCCCAAGTCCCGACGACCTCGCCGCGAGCCCCCGCGACCCGTGAAGGCCCTGCTCCACTTCTCCGAACGCTTCGGCAGCATGCTCTCGCGCGTGCTGCTGACCGTGCTGTACTTCGGACTGCTCGGGCCGTTTGCGCTGGTCTACCGGCTGGTCGCCGACCCGTTGCACCTGCGCCGGCGCAAGTCGAACTGGGTCGAGTGGAAGCGCGAGAACGAGACCGTCGCCGCCGCGCGGCGCCAGGGCTAGCGCGATGAACGTCCTCGGCCTCTCGTTCTACTACCACGACTCGTCGGCGGCCCTCGTGCAGGATGGCGTGCTCGTCGCCGCCGCCGAGGAAGAGCGCTTCAGCCGCCGCAAGCACGACTCCGGCTTCCCCGGGCTCGCGATCGAGTTCTGCCTGAAGCAGGGCCGCATCACGCTCGACGACGTCGACTTCGTCGTCTTCTACGAGAAGCCCTTCGTCAAGCTCGAGCGCATGCTGCTGTCGGCCATGGCGACCTTCCCGCACTCGGCGGCGGTCTTCCGCGAGTCGATGCAGCGCTGGGTGTCGGACAAGCTGTGGATCAAGTCGATGATGCAGAAGCAGCTCGACATCCCGGCCTCGAAGTTCCTGTTCGCCGACCACCACATGTCGCATGCGGCGTCGAGCTTCTTCACGTCGCACTTCAAGGACAGCGCGATCCTGACGGTCGACGGCGCCGGCGAATGGAGCACGGCTACGCTCGGCCACGGCGTCGAGAACCAGATCACGATCAAGAAGGAGCTGCGTTTCCCGCACTCGCTCGGCCTCCTGTACTCGGCCTTCACCGCCTACTGCGGTTTCGAGATCAACGAAGGCGAGTACAAGCTGATGGGCATGCATCCCTACGGCAAGCCGCGTTTCGTCGACGAGATCTACAAGCTGATCCACGTCGCCGACGACGGCTCGCTGTGGCACGACATGCGCTTCTTCGCCTACCACTTCTCGCGCGACAACACGCTCGCGCAGGCGTTTGGCGAGCATTTCGGCAAGCCGCCGCGCGACCCGAAGGACGGCGACAAGTCGCTCGATCCCTACTACTGCGACATGGCGGCCTCGATCCAGGTCGTCACCGAGCAGGTGCTGCTGAAGATGGTGACGCACGCGCACGAGCTCACCGGCTCGCGCAACCTGTGCCTCGCGGGCGGCGTCGCGCTCAACTCGGTCGCGAACTACAAGCTGCTGCGCGAAGGCCCGTTCGACGACATCTACGTGCATCCGGCGCCCGGTGACGACGGTGGCGCGGTCGGTGCGGCCTACTGGGCCTACAACCACCTGCTCAAGCAGCCGCGTGGACCGGTGTTGACGAGCCCCTACCTCGGCTCGAGCTACTCCGACGCCGAGATCGAGGCCTTCCTCCGCAAGTACGACATCCCCTACCAGCACATCGCGGACGACTCGCAGTTCTTCGACTTCGTCGCGCGCAAGCTCGTCGACGGCGCGGTTTGCGGCTGGTTCCGCGGGCGTTTCGAGTGGGGCCCGCGCGCGCTCGGCGCACGCTCGATCATCGCCGACCCGCGCAAGGCGGAGATGAAGGACAAGCTCAACGCCACGATCAAGTTCCGCGAGGCTTTCCGCCCGTTCGCGCCCAGCGTGACGGTCGAGGCCGCGAGCGACTTCTTCGACGTCGACGACGCGGCGCGCCACTATCCCGCGCGCTTCATGCTCTACGTCGCGCCGGTGCGCCCCGAAAAGCGCAGCGTGCTTCCCGGCATCACGCACGAGGACGGCTCGGGCCGCCTGCAGACTGTGTTCGCGGACGTCTCTCCCGCCTACCACGCGATCATCAAGCGCTTCGGCGAGCTCACCGGCGTGCCGGTGATCATGAACACCAGCTTCAACCTGAAGGGCGAGCCGATCGTCGAGGATCCCAGCCACGCCTTCAACACGTTCAGCCTGTCGGGCATGGACTACCTGTTCCTCGGCAACTTCGTGGTCTCCAAGGAGGCCAAGAAGAAGATCGCCGAGACGCGTTTCGTGCTGCGCCACGAGGGCGACAGCGTGACGGAGATGGTGAGCTAGTCATGCGCGCCCTCAACGTCTTCCTGTCGGTGCTCGTCAGCGTAGTGATGGCGCTGGTCGTGCTCGAGCTCGGCCTGCGCGTGATCGGCAAGGGGCCGCCGGCCTCGTTGCTCGAGTTCGATGCGCACACCGGCTGGCGCAAGCGCGCGAGCGCCGAGGTGCACCGCAAGGGCCCGGAGTTCGACCTGACGATCCGCACGAACTCGCTCGGGCTCGTCGACGACGAAGTCGCCGCGACCAAGCCCGCCGGCACGTTCCGCGTGCTCGTGCTCGGCGACTCCTTCACGCAGGGCTTCACGGTCGCGCGCGAGGACCTGTTCGTCGACCTGCTCGAGCGCC
Source organism: Planctomycetaceae bacterium (assembly GCA_013360535.1). Classification (GTDB taxonomy): domain Bacteria; phylum Planctomycetota; class UBA1135; order UBA1135; genus F1-120-MAGs118. Next base: position 2,840 of record JABWBL010000067.1, on the reverse strand, counting down.
GCTGGAAGGCCGAAGGCCGTGCGATCGAGGTCATCAACGCCGGCACCGAGGGCTGGTCGACGGACCAGGAGATCGTGTGGCTGCAGCGCGAGGGCGCGCAGCTCGCGCCCGACCTCGTGATCCTCGCCGCCTACGAGAACGACCTCTACTGGAACGGCCAGTCGCGCTACATCGATCGTGGCTCGCCCAAGCCGCGCTTCCGCGCCGATGGCACGCTCGAGAGTGACACGCTCGTCGATCCGGGCCCGCGTTCGTGGACCGAGCGCTTCGCCGTCACGCGGCTCGTCGGCGGCTTCTTCCCCAGCGCCGAAGCCCGGCGCCACTTCGCCGAGCACAGCCTGCAGCCCACCGGCGCACGCGGTCGCGTGCTCAAGGAGTTCGCGGTGCTGTTCCGCGAGCAGCCCGACTTCCTGCAGGCGAGCCTCGAGGGCACCACGGGCGCCCTGTTCGCCTTCCGCCGCGAGTGCGAGCGCCTCGGCGCGAAGCCCGTCGTGCTCGCGCTCCCCTCGCACAGCTCCGTCGATCCCGCCTACGCGCCGAAGTTCGCGGACCTCGCGCTCGGCGGCCTCCCGCAGGCGCAGTGGTCCGCCGACGCGGGCGTCGAGTTGTTCCTGCGCCTCGCAGGAGTCACCGGACTGCCGACGCTCGACCCGCGCGCCGCGCTGCGCGCCGCGCAGGCCTCGCGCCCGCAGTACTTCGACGTCGACTGGCACCTCAACCCCGACGGCAACCGCACGCTCGCGAGCTTCCTGCACGACGAGCTCGACGCGCGCGCGATCCTGAGCCCAGAGCTCGCCGCCCGCACGCAGGCACCGCCTCCGCCGCCCGCCGAGCCGCGTGGCCGCGACTGGACCTTCATCGCGAGCCTGTTCGGCGCGTTGTGGGTCGTCTTGAGTCTGATCTTCGTCGGCACCTATCCCGACGAGCCCAAGGCGCTCGCGCCGCTCAAGGTCGGCGCGATGCTCGCGGCCGTCTTCACCATCGTGCTCGGTGGCGGAGCGCTCGTCGCGCTGCTCCCCCACGCCTGGTCTGGCTGGGTCGCCGCCGCGTTCGTGCTCTTCGTGCTCGGTTTCGTCGCCTGGAAGCTCGGCCGGCGCCTCGCCACGATCGTCGAGCTCCTGCGCTGCTTCGCGCTGCGCGGCCACTGGTACCTGATGCCGCTGCTCGTGGTGCTGCTCACCATCGGCAGCCTGCTCGTCGTCGCCGCCAGCTCCCCGCTGATCGCGCCTTTCATCTACACTCTCTTCTGAGCCCAGAGGAGAACCCGCCATGGCCCGCGCCTGCCCTGCCTGCAAGACGACCGTCGAGCTCGAGAGCGTGTCTCACTGCACGGCCTGCGGTGCCTCGCTCGCCGGCGCCGTCGAGACGAGACGGACGCTCCCTCGCGCGGTTTCCTCGCGGAAAACTGGCTCTGGATCGTGCTCCCGATCGTCATCACCGCCCTCGCCGTCGGCGCCTTCCTGTTCCTCTCGAACCCCGGCGACGGCACCGACGGTTTCATCTACACGATCAAGTAGCCGCGCTCATTCGGCGAGGTCGAGGCCGAACTTGCGGAGCAGCTCGAAGCCGCCGCAGGCCTCCGCGACGAGCAAGTGCAGCTTCGCTTCGCCGTCGATCGCGACGCGGCGCAGGTCGTAGCGCGGAGTGTCGGGCCGATTGACGCCGGCGTGCATGTTGACGGCGCAGGTGAAGCCCGCGTCGCGCGCGGCGCCACGGCTCGACTCGTCGTAGTCCCAGCGGCGGCCCCAAGGGTAGGCGAAGGTGACGGGCTTCTTGCCCAACCCGCGTTCGAGGCTGCGCGCGCCGTCCGTGATCTCGCGGCGCTGCACGTCGGGCGGAATCTTCGAGAGGATCGCGTGGGTGACGGTGTGTCCGCCGAGCTCGACGCCGCGAACGCTGAGCTCGCGCGCCTCGTTCCAGTCCATGTAGAGCTCGTCGCACAGCTTGCGCTCGTCACCGCCTGCCTCGGTGAAGGCGAGGTCGAGCGCGCGGTCGCGCTCGTCGGGCGGCGCCTCGTACTTGAGGATGCGCTTCAGGTGGTAGCGCTCGTTGCCGCGGCCCTCGGCGATCATCTGGTTGAGCGTCAGGAACGTGTGCGTCGGCCCGGAGTGCGCGCCGTAGCGCTCGACCAGCGCCTCGGGCCCGAGCTTGGCCAGCAGCCAGAAGTACTTGTGCGACCAGTTGACGCGCCGTTCGTCGAGCGGACGCGACTCGAGGAACACGGTGGCGCCGACCTTCTGGCGTTCGACGAGCGGCCCGAGCACGCGTGCGTTGTCGCGGTAACCGTCGTCGAAGGAGAGCGCGAGCAGGCTGCGCCCGCTGCCATCGAGGCGCGCGACGCCATCGCCGATCGACACGACGTCGTAGCGCGCCTTGAACCAGCTCACGATGCGCTCGAGCTGCGCCTCGCCGATCCACATGTCGGGCGAGAGGTGCTGGCCCGCGGGCCACTCGCCACGTTCGGGTTTCACGCAGTGCCCGGCGAGGATCACGAGGCGCCGCGGCATGAGCTTGTTCACGAGCGCATGCAGCCCGGAATGGAACAACATCCGCGCGTAGGACTCGCGCAGCGCGAGCTTGAGCTTGTGCTTGAGGCTCATGGGGAGCGTCTAGCCTACGGTTTCGTCATCGCGATCGCCGTCGGTGAAGTACCAGCGCGAAGTGTCGCGCGCGGCTTCCACCAGCGGATGCTCGCACAGTGGATGCAGGATCACGCTGAGCAGGTGCTCGTCGCCACGCGGCGCGAAGCCGGCGCGCACGAGCTCGTTCGCCCACCAGCTGCCTTCGAGCGCCGTCGCCTCGACCACCGACGCGCCCGCGCGCTCGAGCTCGGCGAGTCC
>JABWBL010000673.1 GCA_013360535.1 Planctomycetaceae bacterium | reverse complement strand
GGCCGCGCGACGCTCGCGCGCTCGGCACCCGGCTGCTGGGGCGCCGGCATCGGCGACGCTTCGCTCACCGCTTCTCCCCCACGCGCGCCTCGAGCGCCTCGGCCTCGATGATCTCGTAGGAGTAGCCCTGTTCGGTCAGGAACAGCTGGCGCTTCTCGCTGAACTCCTGGTCGCGCGAGCCGAGCGTGACGATCGAGTAGAAGGCCGCCGCCGAGCCGTCGCTCTTGGGCCGCAGGATGCGACCGAGGCGTTGCGCCTCCTCCTGCCGCGAGCCGAACGTGCCGCTGATCTGGATCGCGACGTTGGCTTCCGGAAGGTCGACCGCGAAGTTGCCGACCTTCGAGACGATCAGCACGCGCACCTCGCCCGACTTGAACTGCGCGTAGAGGCGCTCGCGCTCCGCGTTGGGCGTGCGGCCCATGATCAGCGGCGCCTTGAGGTGCGCGGCGAGCTGCTCGAGTTGCTCGATGTACTGGCCGATGATCAGCACGTGCGCGTCGCGGTGGCGCTCGAGGATCAGCTCGACGGCGCGGATCTTCGCGGGATTCTCGCTCGCCACGCGGAACTTCGCGCGCGCGCCGGCGGCGACGTAGGCTTCCTTCGCGGAGGGATCGAGCGGCACGCGCACCTCGGTGCAGGTCGCGGTCGCGATGAAGCCTTGCCCTTCGAGCACCTTCCACGGCATGTCGAAACGTTTCGGACCGATCAGGCAGAAGACCTCGTCTTCCTTGCCGTCCTCGCGCACGAGCGTCGCCGTCAGGCCCAGGCGCCGGCGCGCCTGCAGGTCCGCCGTCGCGCGGAACACCGGCGCCGGCAGCAGGTGCACCTCGTCGTACACGACGAGGCCCCAGTTCTGCTTGCTGAACAGCTCGAAGTGCTCGAACACGTCGGACTTCGCGCGACGCCACGTGAGCATCTGGTAGGTCGTGATCGTCACCGGCGCGACGGTCTTCTGCTCGCCGGTGTACTCGCCGACGTCGTCGGGCTTGAGCGAGGTCTTGTCGAGCAGTTCCTCGCGCCACTGGCGCACGGCGACGGTGTTCGTCGTCAGGATCAGCGTCTTCGCGCCGACGAGGTTCATCACCGCCAGCGCCACGACGGTCTTGCCGGCGCCGCAGGGCAGCACGATCACGCCGTTGCCACCGGCGACACTGCCGCCGGCGTGGAAGGCCTCGGCGGCCATGCGCTGGTACGGGCGCGGCTCGAACGCGCGGCCGCCGCGGGTCTTGCCACGCAAGCCGATCGTGAGCGCGTCACCGTCGAGATAACCGCCGCGGTCCTCGACCGGATAGCCGATCTTGATCAGCGCCTGCTTGATCGTGCCCCGCTCGAGCGCGTCGACCCACACGCGGCCCTGCTCATCGCGCGTGACGAGCTTGCGCACCGCCTCGTGGCCGAGCACGTCCTTGAGCGCCTCCGCCGACTGGCTCACCAGCTCGAAAGTCTCCTTGCCGTCGGCGCCCGGGCGGCGCTCGATCTTCAGCTGGCCATAGCGCGTGATCCAGCCGCGGATGTCGTCGAGCACCCGCTTGGGAACCGGCACACACGCGTATTCCTCGAGGATTTCGGCGATTCTTTCGGTCGTGAGGCCGAGCGCGGCGGCGTTCCACACCGAGACCGGCGTGATGCGGTACGTGTGCAGGTAGTCGGGGCTCTTCTCGAGTTCGGCAAAGGCCGCGAGCGCGTCGCGGGCGGCGGCGAAGCGCGGGTGCTCCTCGGTGCGCGGCTGGCCTGACGCGTCGCGCACCGGGTGCCCCTTGGAGTCGAGCACCGCGCGCACGGTGTGCAGCATGAGCGAGCGGTCGCTCTGCACGATCAGCGGGTTGTCGGGTCGGATCATCGGAGGGCCTCGGCGCGGGAGGCGCGGGAGGAAGTCGTGGACGGAGTCTTGGGAGCGTCGTCGCGCAGGAACGGGCCGGTGACCGAGCGCGGGTCG
>JABWBL010000672.1 GCA_013360535.1 Planctomycetaceae bacterium | reverse complement strand
GCTGGTAACGGTCTTGAAGTCGCTGACGTTACGAACAGCACAGATGCTCCGCCAGACACGCTCGACGCTGAAGAAGCCCTCGAGCAAGAACTTGTTGGCGACGTTGGAGAGTATGCCACCCACGTCGATCGTGGTCATGCCGGCCTCGAGGCCTCGACCGAACGCGGCCTCGAGCACACGGCGGCTGTCACGGAACGTGCGGCCGGTGTAACCGTTGGCGATCGCGGCTTCGAATAGGAGTTCCTGCAGGCCCAACCCGCCTTGGAACCGCTTGGCGGCGATCTCGATTGCCTGCGTGGAGCAGACCTTTTCGATGCCTTCGAGCTTGGCGCTCTGGAAGCACGCGGCTTCGAGCACCTCGCTGGTGACGCTGGTGTCGGGCGCGTGGATGGCCGGGGCCTTGGGGCGGCTGGCACGCAGAACCTCGAGCTCAGTGCGCGTGGCATCCCAGTTGTCGCGAATCGCCTGGGCCTCGATGCTGGTGTGCTTGCCGCTGCAGACCTTTCGGATCGCATCGATGCGGGCCGTCTCGGCGAGCGCGACGCGCGGCGATGCTCGCGCTGGTGCGGCCGTCTGCGCCGAGATCCACGAAACTGATCTCGCCGAGCGTGGCCTTGCGGACGACGTTGACCGGGCCGGTGAGTTCCTGGCCGTTGACCGTCGCCTTCTGGTTGTCCTTGATGAACTCAAACTCCTCGACGCTCGCGCCGACGGAGGCCTGCCAGGGGAAGCCGTTCCGCGAAGATGCGACGACTTCCTTGGCGGCGGACGTGTCGCGCGAGATCACACCCGTGGCGACGAGTTGCCCGGCCTCGACTCGGATGGCATCGGTGTGACCGACGCCCGAAAGCGGGTCGTGCCCGAAGCGGATAGGGCGTGCCTGCGACGGCACGGCCAAGCCCGCGAGGTCGATCACCACCGGGTGACGCCAGCCCCCGACGCGCATCGCGCCACCGGTGTACGCGACCATCTTGAACCGGGGCAGCGGCGCACTCTGACCCTCCGCAGCAGCGGTGAACGAGATGTCGGCCGTCGCGGTCAGCGTGAGGGCGGGCAGGATCTTGGCGGATTCAGCGGTGACTGGCACTGGCGGTCTCCTCATCAACTTGGTCTGCGGGGTCTTCGGCGGGGGCGTTCGCAGCCGGAGCGGCGGACGGTGCGGTTGCGAGCGCGAGGCCGAGCTCGTTCATGAGCGTGAGCTCTTTGGCACGCTGGCGGAGCTCCTGCTCCCAGTCGCGCCCCTGCCGAGCGAACTCTGCGGCGAGCGTGGTCGTGTGGTTGGCCAGGCGGGTCGCCTGCGCGTTCGCTTCCTTGGCGGGATCGACGTGCTCGACTCCATCCCAGAACCACGCGTGCTCCGGGAGCGAGCGTGCCACCGTGCGGAGCGATTGCGGGAGCAACCCCTCGACCAGGACCGCCTCGTTGAGCCACGCCTTGAGGATGCGGTCGAGCACGGCGAGCTGCATGTGGTGCTGCTCAACGCGGATGCTCTTGAAGTACACCTGGTGGTCGAGGCGACCGCTGGCGTAGTTGTACCCCGAGGAGTTGCCCGCCGCGACGTTGAACGGCATGTTCAGGCAGCGAGCGATCTCGTTGAGGACCTCGCGCTTGAACTCGCCAAAGGTCGTGGTCGGCTGCTCGGCGTGGACCTGCCCGAGCTTCCATCCGCCGGGGAGCACGGTGGCGAGACGCTGCTCGAGTTCCACCTCGTCCATCGGCTCCAGCGGGTCGGCCTCGCCGTTGGCAGGGCTGTCGGTGTAGATGACGGCGGCGAAGTTGGCGGCCGTCTCGGCGGCCGCAATGGTCGCGAGCGTGTACCGGCGGAGTTGCGCAAAGAGCGGGAGCGCCGGTGTGATGTCGGGGATGCCGCGGAGTTGGCCGGGCCGGTCGGCGCGGAAGTAGTGCACGACCGAAGCGGCGGGGAGCGTGTCGTAGGCGAACAGGTCGTCGATCGGAGCGCTCAGGGCGCGGAGGAAACTGCTGTCCCCGGGGTGGCGTTTGAGCACGCGGTAGGCCGAAGGGTTGCCCCACTGGTCCAGGAGGATGCCGTCGATCTCATCGGTCCGGCCACGCTGGAGCAGCGGCGTACAGACCTGATCGGCCTCGATGAGCTTGAGATCCAGCGACACGGGCGACGCCACGCCGGGGTTGTTCACCAGCAGCGCGAACGCCTCACCCGTCTCGGCACGAGCCATCCGCATGGTGCGGAGCTTGCCGGGCAGATCGACGGCCCGCGACCACTGTTCGAACGCGTCCTCGATGCGGGCGTTAGCGTCGGCGTCGCCAGACAGCATTTGCAGCCGGGGACCGGTGCCGATGGTGTCGTTGGCGAGCGTGAGGACGATGCCCTTGGCGTAGGAGTTGTTGGCGACCTCGTATCGGGCGCGGTTGCGGAGGACGCGACGGACCTCGGGGTTGATCGCGGCGTTGGGCGAGAGACCGTCCGCGTTCGCCCAGTGCTTGCGGTTCTCCGGCGTG
>JABWBL010000671.1 GCA_013360535.1 Planctomycetaceae bacterium | reverse complement strand
GCGCAATACGACCCGTCCGCCGCGCGCGCGCGCGTGCGCCCACGCCAGGGCGAACGAACGCGCGTGCCCCAGATGCAGAAGCCCCGTCGGGCTCGGCGCGAGCCGAGTCACGACGGGGCCCGTGGTTTCGCTCGCCGTCGCAGCCATGCAGGCCGCGCAGACTAGCAAGGGCCGTTAGTAGCGGTAGTGGCCCGGCTTGTAGGGACCGTTCGCGTCGACGCCGATGTACTTCGCCTGCTCGGGGCTGAGCTCGGTGAGCTTGGCGCCGAGGTTGGCGAGGTGCAGGCGCGCGACCTTCTCGTCGAGGTGCTTGGGCAGCGTGTAGACCGCGCGGTCGTACTTGGTGGGGTTGGTGAAGAGCTCGATCTGCGCCAGCACCTGGTTGGAGAAGCTGTTCGACATCACGAAGCTCGGGTGGCCCGTCGCGCAGCCCAGGTTGAGGAGCCGCCCTTCGGCGAGCACGATCACGCCGTGGCCGTCGGGGAACACCCAGCGGTCGACCTGCGGCTTGATGTTGTTGCGCTTGACGCCCTTGGTGCGCGCGAGCCCGGCCATGTCGATCTCGTTGTCGAAGTGGCCGATGTTGCCGACGATGGCGTTGTTCTTCATCGCCGCCATGTGCTCGACGGTGATGACGTTCTTGTTGCCCGTCGCCGTGATGAAGATGTCGGCGAGACCGATCACGTCCTCGACGCGCGCGACCTGGAAGCCGTCCATGCAGGCCTGCAGCGCGCAGATCGGGTCGATCTCGGTGACGACCACGCGCGCGGCCTGGCTCGCCAGCGACTTGGCCGAGCCCTTGCCGACGTCGCCGTAGCCGCACACGACCGCCAGCTTGCCCGAGAGCATCACGTCCGTGGCGCGCATGATGCCGTCGACCAAGCTGTGGCGGCAGCCGTAGAGGTTGTCGAACTTCGACTTGGTGACCGAGTCGTTGACGTTGAAGGCGGGGAAGAGCAGCTTGCCGTCGCGCTGCATCTCGTACAGACGGTGCACGCCCGTGGTCGTCTCCTCGCTGACGCCCTTGATCTGCTTGCCGATCTCCGTCCAGCGGCTCGGCGCGCTCTCGACCGAGCGCTTGAGGCACTTGAGCAGCTCGGCCCAGTCCTCCTGATCGGTCTTCTTCGGCGCGGGGACCTTGCCGGCCGCTTCGTACTCGGTGCCGAGGTGCACCATCATCGTGGCGTCGCCGCCGTCGTCGAGCAGCATGTTCGGGCCCTTGCCGTCCGGCCACAGCAGCGCCTGCTCGGTGCACCACCAGTATTCCTCGAGCGATTCGCCCTTCCACGCGAACACGGGCACGCCCTTGGGCTTGGCGACCGAGCCCTTGGGGCCGACGGCGACCGCGGCGGCCGCGTGGTCCTGCGTCGAGAAGATGTTGCACGAGCACCAGCGCACCTTGGCGCCGAGCTCGACCAGCGTCTCGATCAGGACCGCGGTCTGGATCGTCATGTGCAGCGAGCCGGAGATGCGCGCGCCGGCGAGCGGCTTCTTGTCCTTGAACTCGTTGCGGATGGCCATCAGGCCGGGCATCTCGACCTGCGCGAGTTCGATCTCCTTGCGGCCGAAGTCGGCGAGCGCGAGGTCCTTGACCTTGAAGTCCTGGGCGGTGGCGGTGGTGGCGGGGCTCATGGATCGATTCGTTTCGTCTGTCGGTTGCGGGAACTAAGGGCGGCCTGGCGCGAACGCGCGCACCAGGTAGAGCGGGAGCTCGGCCGGGTCCGACCGTTTCGGATCGGGACGGCGAGGAGTGTAGTGGTCGTCGATCGGTTCGACGTGCACGTCGTCGAATCCGGCACGGCGCAGGGCCGCGACGACGGCCGCGGGCTCGAGCCCCAGGTGCAGGTCGCCGAGCGTGTCGCGCATCCAGGCTTCCGAGTGTGGCTCGAGCTCGAGGATCGCGAGCGGCGCGCCCGGCTTGAGCGCGCGGCGCATCTCGGCCAG
>JABWBL010000670.1 GCA_013360535.1 Planctomycetaceae bacterium | reverse complement strand
GCCCGCGGGCACCGGCGTGTCGAACGTCGCGCTCGCGCCGACGCCGGCCGCGGCGACGAAATACCCGCGCGTCGTCGTGCTCGGCATCGACGGGCTCGACCCGGAGATCCTGGCCGAGACGATCGCGCTCTATCCCGACCGCATGCGCAACTTCGCGCGGCTGGCGGCGGAGCAGGGCATCCACGAGCTCGGCACCTCGACGCCGCCGCAGTCGCCGGTCGCGTGGTCGAACTTCATCACCGGCTTCGATCCCGGTGGCCACGGCGTGTTCGACTTCCTGCACCGCGACCTCACGACGCGTGGCGTGATCCCGTCGACCACGGTGTCCGATCACGCGGGGGCCTTCGAGCTGTTCGGCGAGTGGAAGCTGCCGACCGGCGGCGAGACGCGCTCGAACCGCACGGGCGAGGCCTTCTGGACGATCCTCGCGCGCAACGGCGTTCCGGCGGACATCTGGCGCATGCCGGCCAACTTCCCCGTCGAGCCCGCCGAGGGCTGGTCCTTCAGCGGGATGATGACGCCCGCGATCGACTCGGCCTACGGCCAGTGCACGATCTACACGACCAACGCGACGGCGAAGTCGATCACGGCGGACGCGCGCGTGCAGAGCATCACGCTCTTCGTCGACACCGTCGACACGCGCATTCCGGGCCCGCCGAACGCGTTCAAGCAGGGTGATCCGGCGACGAGCGTGCCGCTCCGCGTTTACGTCGACACGGCCGCGCAAGCCTGCGCCTTCGAAGTCGGCGGGAGCGTGCTCGTGCTCGAGCCCGGCGAGTGGAGCGAGTTCGCGCCGGTGACGTTCGAGCTGCTCCCGATGTCGCTGATGAACATCAACGGCATCGTGCGCTTCTACCTGCGCTCGATGCCGGACGCGGCGGGCAAGGGCGAGCTCGAGTTCTACGCCTCGCCGGTCAACATCGACCCGTCGGTGCCCGCGTCGCCGGTGTCCGAGCCCGTCAGCGCCAGCGCCGAGGTCGCTGATCCGCGCACCGGCATCGGCCCGTACTACACGCAGGGCATGCCCGAGGACGTGAACGCGCTCAAGGCCGGCGTCGTCACCGTGCGCGAGTTCATGATGCAGGCCGAGCTCGTGCAGGACGAGGGCGAGCGCATGCTCGACTTCGCGCTCGAGCGCTACATGGAAAAGCCCGAGGGCGGGCTGTGTTTCTTCTACTTCTCGGGCGTCGACCTGTGCGGCCACATGATGTGGCGCCACTCCGATGCGGAGCACCCGCACCACGAACCCGCCATCGCCGCCGAGGACTCCTCGTGGTGGTCGCAGCGCGACGGCTCGACGTGGAAGGACGTGATCCACGACCTCTACATGGAGATGGATCCGGTGCTCGGCCGCCTGCGCGAGAAGGTCGGCGAGGACACGACGCTGATCGTGATGAGCGACCACGGCTTCGCGCCGTACCGCCGCCGCGTCGGGCTCAACCGCTGGCTGTACGACAACGGCTACCTCGTGCTGCGCGAGGGCGTGCAGCCCGAGGTCGACGAGCTCAAGCCGGTGTTCCTGTCGGGCTACATGTCGAGGCCCAAGGACCTCGCCGAAGGCGCCGAGTGGCCGCGCCGCACGAACGTCGACTGGGCGCGCACGCGCGCCTACGGCATCGGATTCAACGGCCTGTACCTGAACCTGAAGGGGCGCGAGCTCGACGATCCGGCGACGGCCGACGACGAGTCGGGCATCGTCGACCCGTCGGAGGCGCCGGCGCTGCTCGCCGAGCTCAAGGCCAAGCTCGAGGCCTGGCGCGACGCGGAAAACGGTGGCAAGCAGGTCGTGTTCCGCGCGGACCATCTTGGTCGGCTACAACACCGACTACGACAACTCGGACGAGGCCTCGACAGGTCGCATCACGCCGTACCAGCTCTCCGACAACGACCGCGGCGGCACGTTCAATGGCAGCCACCTGATGGCGCCGGACGTCGTCGCGGGGTCGTTGCTCTCCAACCGCAAGGTCGCGGACGGCGCGCACAAGCTCGAGGACCTCACGGTCGAGATCCTGCGCCGCTATGGAATCCAGCCGGGCAAGGGGATGAAGGGCCACCCCGTGCTCGAGAAGTGACGCTCACGCCAAGGCCCAAGGGAAAGGACACGCCATGTTCGGGAACGCCAACAAGATCAAGCTCGACCCCGCCCTGATCGCGCGCTGCAAGCAGATCGCGGAGAAGGCCGGTTACGCGTCGCACGAGGAGTTCATCGTGCACATCATCGAGAAGGAGCTCGCGCTGTTCGAAGGCGCCAACTCCGACGCCGACATCACCGAGAAGCTGCGCGGCCTCGGCTACATCTCCTGATCCAGCGAAAGCCCGAGCGAGACCCTTGAACGGCTTCAACAGCGCGATGACGTCGCTCTTCGACGTCCTGTTCTCCGCCACCGACTGGGCGGGGAGCGCCACCACCCTGATCTTCTGGAGCGGGGTGTTCGGCGTGCTCGCGCTGCTCGTGTTCAAGCGCATCTCGTGGCAGAAGGGCATCGCGAGCGCCAAGGACAAGATCAAGGCGCACATGATCGAGATCCGGCTCTACCAGGACGACCTCGTCGTCGTGGCGAGCGCGGTGACGAAGGTCGTGCTGCGCAACTTCGTGTACCTCGGCCTCAACTTCGGGCCGATCCTCCCGCTCGCCGTGCCGTTCATGGTGATGACGGCGCAGTGCGTCGTGCGCTACGCCTACGAGCCGCTGCCGGTGCACGCGCGCGACGCGAAGGTGATGGCGGGGCGCGGGACGATGCTGCAGGTCGAGCTCGCCCCCGGCGTCGAGACGAAGGACCTCAAGGTGACCTTCCCTGAGGGGCTGCGCGCGCTCTCGCCGCTGGTGCGCACGTCCGACGGCCGCGCGTTCGTGGAGTTCGTCGCGCACACGGTCGAACCGGCGGCCGTAGCGGCGGGCGATGCGGGCGATCTCGTTGTTGACTTCTTCCTCGGTGACGCGCAATCCCAGCGTCTCGGCCACTTTTGCCAGAATGAACTCGAGCTTCAGGTCGCGGA
>JABWBL010000669.1 GCA_013360535.1 Planctomycetaceae bacterium | reverse complement strand
CCGACGCCGCGGCGAAGCGCGCCAAGCTGTGGCGTCGCACGCGTGTCGGCGGCACGATCGCGCTCGGCCTCGCGGGCGTGTTGTGGCTCACGACGCTGTTCGACTCCGTAGCACCGATGCTCGCACTGGGCGCCGGCGTGCTCGCGCTGTGCGTGTGGGAAGTGGATCGCATGGGGAGCCTCGCGGGGCGGCGCCTGTGGGTTCCGCTCGCTGCGGGTTCGCTCGTCGCGATCTGGACGACCTGGAACTTCTTCCACGAGATGGGCGGCGGCATCGATATCGCCGACCGTGACCACGTCGATCTCGGGCACGGGCTCGGCTGGCTGATGCGCGCGACGCTCGACGCCGGCCTGATCGTCACGGCGGCCTACGCGGCGGCCTGCACGCGCTCGTTCGTCGTGCGGCTCGCCGGCATCGCGCTGATCGGCGCGCCGACGTTCGCCGCGAGCCTGTTCAGCGCCGAACAAGCCGGTTTCGTCGTGCTCGCGCTGTTCCTGTTCGTCGTGCTGCGCCTCGTCGTGTTCGGCGCCGAACGGCGCGGCGAGGCGCTCGCCATGCTGCTCCTCGGCCCGCTGCTGATCGTGTCAATCCTGGGCCTCGTGTGGGTCTGGTACGACTACTCGCACTGGGGCCTCGTCGCGCTGCTCGCGATCGCCAAGATCGGCGATTCTGCCGGTTATTACGTCGGCAGCACGCTCGGCAAGCACCACCCGTTCAAGTCGATCAGCCCGGGCAAGACCACCGAGGGCACACTGGGCTCGTTCGTGGCCGCCTCGCTCGCGTGCATGGCCTTCGTCCAGCTCGGCTGGCTGCCGGGCGGGAGCTGGCTCGGCGGCCTTGCGGCGGGCGCGGTCGTGAGCATCGCCGCGCAGGCGAGCGACCTGCTCGAAAGCTGGGTCAAGCGCAAGGCCGGCGTGAAGGACTCCGGCACGTGGTTCGGGCCCTCGGGCGGCATGCTCGACCTCGTCGACAGCTTCTTCCTCGCGACCCCGGTCGCGCTCGCGGTCTGGCCCCTCGCGCTCGGCCTGTGAGCGTCGCCCCCGACGGTTTCGCTTGACACCCCGCGCGCGCGAGGAGGATGCTCTGCCACGCGCCCGGCACCGCGAAACCCACAGGAAGAGCGAGCATCTTGGCCGAAGTCACCATCCCGTTGCGCTCCCACGAGGAAGCGATCCTCGTCCTCGGTCCCTACGACCGCCACGCGAAGCTGCTGCGGCAGGTCCTCGACATCGAGATCTTCACGCGCAACGGGAACCTGCGCCTCAAGGGCTCGGAGGACCACACGTCGGAGGCGCGCCGGCGCATCGAGCACCTGCTCGGCAAGCTGCGCAAGGGCCGCGACGTCGACGCGAAGGACGCCGAGGCGATCCTCGTCGGCGCGAGCTCGTTCGAAATGCCGTCGGGCATCTCGCCGACGTCGTTCCCTTCCGCTTCGCCCGCTGCGCCGAAACCCACGGGTTTTGGCGGCGGCGTCGATCGTGCGGTCGAGCGTGGCCAAGGCATCGGCGTGCGTTCCGCGCGCCCCGTGTCGAGCACGGGCTTTCGCATGCGGCCGTTCGAGCCGCGCGGCGTCCGCCAGCGCAAGTACGTCGAGCTGATCGCCTCGAAGCCGCTGACGTTCGGCCTCGGCGCCGCGGGCACCGGCAAGACCTACCTCGCGGTCGCGATGGCCGTGCGGATGCTCCGCGAGGGCCGGGTGAAGAAGCTCATCCTCTGCCGCCCCGCGGTCGAGGCGGGCGAGAAGCTCGGTTTCCTCCCGGGCACCTACGAGGCGAAGATCAACCCCTACCTGCGGCCGCTCTACGACGCGCTCTTCGACCTCGTCGAGCCGGCGCAGATCCGCAAGTTCAGCGAGAACGACGTGATCGAGGTGGCGCCGCTCGCCTACATGCGCGGCCGCACGCTCGCCGACAGCTTCATCATCCTCGACGAGGCGCAGAACACGAC
>JABWBL010000668.1 GCA_013360535.1 Planctomycetaceae bacterium | reverse complement strand
GATCAGCGCGTTCGCCGCGTCGAGGATCGTGCCGTGCGAGCGGTAGTTCTGCTCCAGCTTGATCAGCCGCACCGGATGGTCGGGCGTGGCGAAGTCGCGCTCGAAGTGCTGCAGGCCGAACAGGCCGAGAGTGCCGCGCGCCTCAACCTCTCCGAGACCGTCGTGCACCACAATCGCGCGCAGGTCGAGCTGCTCGCGGCGCTCGGGCTGGCCGACGAAGCCGCGGTGCTCCGGCCCCACGTCGAGGCCGTCGGAGACGCGGCGCCGTGACCGGGGTCCAGACCGAAATCCTTCTGGCGTTCTGGAAGGTGCACATCCTGCACCACGCGGACGAAGCGCCGATCGCGGGACAGGACGTGCTGAAGGAGCTCCGTCGGCACGGCTACGACATCAGTCCCGGCACGCTCTATCCGTTGCTCGCGCGCATGCAGCGGCTCGGCTGGCTGCGTTCGAAGGTCGCCGCGGGCGCCGGCAAGCGCGCGCGCCGCGACTACACGATCACGCCGAAGGGGCAGGAGGTCCTCGCGCTCCTGCGCGCGCAGGTCGAGGAGCTCTATCGCGAGGTCGTGCTCGGCGATTGAGGCCTGTGGCTCACGGGCAGGCCGTGAACTCGATCCCGCCGGAGAGGTTGGTCGACTTCGGCGCCGCGGGGTCGCGGTACCACAGCTGCGCCTGGAAGACGGTGCCGGCCGTGAGCGGGTTGCCGAGCGCGGTCGGGTTGGCGGCGAGCCACGCACGCCAGTCGAGCGAGCAGGCGCCGTCGCAGGAAGCTGCATTTCCGCCGGTCGATTGCGCGAGCGTGCGCTGGAACGGCGCCTGCACGCACAGGGAACTCGTGCTGCCCGGCGCCCAGGGCGACGCGGCGCGACCGGAGTTGCCGTAGAAGAAGAGCGCGGAGCGGTTGCCTTCGACGTTGGTGGCTTGCAGCGTGAAGCCGGAGCTCGCGGCGACGTTCGGGGAGCCTTGCGCGGAGAGTACCGGGATGCAGCCGTTCGAGGACTGGCCGGCGGTGCAGTAGGTGCTCACCGCTGCGCACGACCACGGGTCGAAGGCGAGCGCGTTCGAGAGGCCCTTGGGGCCCGTGAGGCCGCCCTTTTTCACGAGCACGTCGCCGGGGCCGACGCCGGACGGCAGGGGAGCGGTGAGCACCGAGCCGTTCGATGCGAGGCCCGTGAACTTCACCGGCGTGCCCGTCGCCGCCGGGCCGGCCTGCGTGAACCAGATCTCGTTCGCGCTGGCGGCGAAGTTGCTCCCCGTGAGCGTGACGACGCCGCCGGAGAGCGTGAGCGTGTCGAGGTGCGGCTTCAGCAGCGGATCGAACACGCCGTACACCTGCTGCACGCCGGCCCGGTCGTCGGCCTCGATCGAGCGCTCGTCGACCCCGTTGCCGATCACGAAGGCCCACATCGTCGCCGTCGAGACGTTGGAATGCCCGAGGCCCAGCGCGTGACCGTGCTCGTGGCAGGCGACGCCCTGCAGGTCGACGTGGTTGGCGGGCAGCGTCGCGTCGGGACCGTCGTTCCAGGTCCAGGCCTGGTAGTAGCGGATGCGCCAGCCGTTGTTCCACGGACCCCCGAGCGGACCCTCGGTGAAGGCGTACACCCCGGGGTTCGAGCCCGAGATTTCCGAGTGCACGCGGTCGCCGAGGCCGCCGACGGAGGTCGCGAGCCCCTGCCACGCGATCTCGAAGTTCGAGCCGCTGGCGCCGACGCCGCCGGGCTGGTGCGGGTCGCCAGCCCCGGTGCCGTCGTGGAGCTCGCTGCACCACTCGGCGCAGCCCTTCCAGATCGCGAGCACAGCCCCGCGCGCGCCCGGCCACGACGGATCCGCGACCTGGTTGTCGTTGGCGCTCGCCGAGGTGAAGTTGTTGAACACGCGCACGTCGCGCACGGACTGCGGCAGCGAGAAGCCGAGCACGGCGAAGGCCCGCAGGTCCGTCGGCGCGAACACG
>JABWBL010000667.1 GCA_013360535.1 Planctomycetaceae bacterium | reverse complement strand
CTCGACTCGCTCCAGCCGCTCGCGCGCGTCGGGCAGGCCTGGACGACCTACCGCGGCGGCGACGCCGACAAGTCGCGCACGCAGTTCGCGGAGCTCAACGACGTGCGGCGCTCGCTGCCGGAGAGCGATCCGTTCCGCGTGTACGCGCTGGCGCAGATGGCGCGCATCGAGGACCACACGAGCAAGGTCGTGTGGAGCGACACGTTCGAGCGCCTCGCGCTCAAGAACGAGTGGGAGGTCGAGGAGGCCGCGGGCCCGACGGCGCAGGTCGTCGACGGCGCGCTGCACCTCGAGGGCACGTTCAACCAGAACGGCGCCGCACGCGTGTTCCGCACCTACGCGGCGGCGGAATTCCTCGCCTTCGAGCTCGACATCACCGCCCCGACCGACAGCAACGCCAAGGTCGGCGTGTTCGTGTCGAAGGAGCGGCGCGTCGGCGTCGGACAGACGCAGGTGCAGACCAAGTTCGCGATCGCGCGCCGGCGCGACGGCGGGCTCGTCGTGCTCCTGATGGACGCGGCGACGGCCGAGGAGAACTGGCTCGACGTTCCCTCCGTCGGCGGCCAGCCCTGGTGGCCCGCGGGCAAGAGCATCCGCGTGCGCTTCGAGCGCATCGGCGAGGGCAACGAGGCGACCGGGCGCCTGTCGATCGACGGCATCCCGGTGCGCGAGGGCTTCAAGCTGCCGCGGCTGGCTGCGTCGACGCAGGACGTGCGCGTCGGCGTGTTCCTCGAGAGCCAGTCGGGGCTGACGGGCAAGGTCGTGGTCGACAACGTCGACGTGACGCGGCGGACGCGCAAGTGAGCGCGCGAGGGCGAGGCGAGGAACGAACGATGCAGCACCAATCGAAACGGGCGCGACGCGGCGGGTTCACGCTGATCGAGCTGCTCGCCGTGATCGTGATCCTCGGGATCCTCGCGGCGTTCCTCGTGCCGAAGCTGGTCGAGGTCGTGCGCGCGGTCGACGTGTCGGTCACCAAGCTCACGGCGCAGAAGATCGGCGCGGCGTTGTCGGAGCTCTCCGACGACACCGGCGACTGGGCGGCGTCGACGCTGCCCACGGACATGGGCGCACCGGCGAACGCGGAAAACCTCGGCGCCGAGGCGCTGTACCTCGCGCTGATGGCCGAGAACCGGCCGGGTTTCGGCGTCCTCGAGGAGCACCTCGCGAACACCGACGAGGATTCCTTCGGCAAGCGTCCGCCGGGCTTCGAGAGCTCGTCGGCGCAGGAACTGATCGACCAGTGGGGCAACCCGTACGCGTACTTCCACTGGCGCGACTACGGGCGCGAGGATTCCTACGTCACGCTGCATCCCGAGAGCGGCGAGAAGCTCGTCAGCATCGCGCGCGCGCTCAAGGATCCGCAGACGCAGCGCTACTACCAGCCGCGCAGTTACCAGCTGCTGTCGGCGGGCCCCGACGGCGAGTTCGGCACCGAAGACGACGTCGCGAGCTTCCAGGTGAAGGACTGAACATGGCACGGTGGCGCACGAGCGGTTCGCGGACGGGTGGCATGACGCTGCTCGAGCTGCTGCTCGTCATGGGCCTGATCGGAGTGCTGATGGGGGCGGGCGCGGGCCTGCTCGCGTCGGTCGATCTCGGGCCGCGCGCCGCCAAGGGCATGGTGCAGGGCGTGATTCGCGCCGCGCGCAACTCCGCGGTCGCACGCGGTGCGTCGTCGCGCGTGTTCATCGACCGCAACGCGCGCTCGATCCGTGCCGAGGCGCTCGAAGTGGTCGGCACGTGGCACTTCGAGGGTCAGGGCGAGGTCGTGCGCGGCGCATTCGAGATCGACGGCACGAACTTCGGCGCCGTGTCGGTCGAGGACGGTTACGCCGGGCGCGCGCTCGCGTTCCCGCGCGGCTCGCACGCGCGCGCGGAAGTGCCGCTGCAGCTGTATTCGGCCTTCGACCTGTCGCAGGGCTTCCGCATCGAGCTCGCGCTGCGCCTCGACG
>JABWBL010000666.1 GCA_013360535.1 Planctomycetaceae bacterium | reverse complement strand
GCTCCTCGGCCTCGGCCGCATCCGCAAGCGCGCGTCGATCGAGGCGCTGCTCACGATCGTCGAGGCGTTGCCGTTCGCCGAGCGCCAGCAGCACCTGCAGGAGTTTCGCCTGTCGATGCGCGTCTTGAGCGGAACCGATGCGGGGCAGACGGTCGAGGCCTGGCGGCGTTGGTGGCGAGCGCAGCCGCCGGAATTCGCGCCCAGCGCGAACGAGCCGGAACTCACCGGCCCGGAAGGCGCCCGCTGGCGCATGGAATGGCGCGACGAGACGAGGCTCGCGCGGTGAGGTCGAGCTTCGGCGCGCTCGCGCTGGCCGTGCTCGCCTGTGCGTGCGGCGAAGCTCGACCGCGGCGCTCTGTGCTGCTCGTCACGCTCGACACGACGCGTGCGGATGCGCTCGGCTGCTACGGCTCGAAGCCCGCCGTCACGCCGAATCTCGATGCGCTCGCCGCGGACGGCGTGTGTTTCCTGAACGCGCGCACCGTGACGCCGACGACGCTTCCCGCGCATGCCTCGATGCTCACGGGGCTCTATCCGGCGCGACATCGAGTCCGCGACAACAGCCTCACGGCACTTCCGCGCGCGGCCACGACGGTCGCGGAGCTTGCGCGCGCGCAGGAGCTCCGCACGGCCGCCTTCGTGTCGGCGGCTGTGCTCGACCGCGCCTTCGGTCTCGATCAGGGTTTCGAGACTTACGTGCAGCCCTCGCGCGAGTCGGATGTCGTCGGCCAGACCGGGTACACGTCGTTGCGCGCGGACGAGACCGCGGCGTCGGCGCGCGCGTGGCTTCAAGGTGTCGGTGAGGACGAGGACTTCTTCCTGTGGGTGCATTTCTTCGATCCCCACCGGCCGTGGGTGGCGGAGCGGCGCTGGCTCGAGCGCGCGGGCGGCCATCCGTACCTCGCGGAGATCGCCGCGACCGATGCGGCCTTCGGCACGCTGCTCGAGACGCTGCGCACGAGCGGGCGGCTCGAGACGACGACGGTGCTCGTCGTCGGGGACCACGGCGAGGGTCTCGGCGAGCATGGCGAGGACGCGCACGCGTGGTGCGTGTACGACTCGACGATGCGCGTGCCGTTCCTGCTTCTTCGCGCCGACGGCGCACGCAAGGGCGAGCGTGATCCGCTCGTCACCAGCGTCGCCGACGTGGCGCCGACGCTGCTCGAGGCGCTCGCGTTGCCCGCGCTTTCCGATCTCGACGGGACCAGCCTGTGGAATCCCGTCGCCGGCGAGCGAGGCGTCTATTTCGAGTCCTACTACGCATACCTGCACTACGGGCTCGCTCCGCTCGTCGGCTGGGTCGACGCGAGCGGCAAGCTGATCCAGACGAGCGCGCCCGAGTTCTATGACGTCGCGGCGGATCCCGGCGAGGCACACAATCGCCTGCCCGACGACTCGAACGGCGTGGCCGAACGGCTCGCGCGCATTCGCGAGGTGCTCGCACGTCCAGCGCTAGAGTCCGGCGCCGACGTGACGGCCGACGCCGAGCTCCTGCGCTCCGTGCAGAGCCTCGGATACGCGGCGGGAGGCCAGCGCGAGGCCCTGCCGGATCCGCTCGAATCGGGCGAGTTGCCCAGTCCGCACGCCAGGGTCGGTGAGCTGCGCCGTTGCGACGCCGCCGAAGCGCTCTTCTCGATTGGCCGCCACGCGGAGGCCGCGAAGGCCTTCGAGCGCATCGTGCGCGACAACCCGCGCAACTCCTTCGCGCTCGAGTACCTCGGCCACTGCCGGTTCCGCCTCGGCGACTGGCCCGGCGCGAGGGAGAGCTTCGAGTCCGCGCTCACGCACGGGCCCGAACGCGCCGCGACCCTGCGAGCCCTCGGCTTCGTGCTTCAGCGACTCGACGACAAGGACGGCGCACGCGCACGTTGGACCCGCGCGGCCGAGCTCGACCCGCGCGACACCGAGACGCTGCAATTCCTGCTGCAGGACGCGCTCGAGCGTGGCGACGCCGCCGC